>NZ_JBFRKQ010000056.1:109997-163419 GCF_041469505.1 Vibrio sp. 10N.286.49.E11 | reverse complement strand
TGGAGCGATACATCGGGTTCGAACCGATGACCTCAACCTTGGCAAGGTTGCGCTCTACCAACTGAGCTAGTATCGCATTATAAAAGGTCTTTCACCTTTCGATTACCGCTTTCGCCGTAACCTACAAATTGGAGCGATACATCGGGTTCGAACCGATGACCTCAACCTTGGCAAGGTTGCGCTCTACCAACTGAGCTAGTATCGCAATCTGAAAACGTCTTTCTCCGTTCAGGGCTGCGAATTATAAGAGCATTTTTTTGTGATGCAAGTCCTTAATGCAAAATTACGAAACTTTTTACTCAACTGCTGTAAAAGCACACAGATTTGCAAAAAAAACGGCTCTTATGTCCCTGAAAAGTTAGATAAACGTGATCATTTTATTCGACTAGATGTTAATAATCGTTTTTCGGTAGTACTGCAGCTCGGCGATCGACTCTCGAATATCGTCTAACGCAAGGTGACTTCCCGACTTAGAAAAACCATCTAACACTTCAGGTTTCCAACGACGAGTCAGCTCTTTCAGAGTGCTTACGTCAACATAGCGGTAGTGGAAGTACTCTTCTAACTCTGGCATGTGCTTGTATAGGAAACGACGGTCTTGACCAATGCTGTTGCCACAAATTGGTGACTTACCTTTTGGTACCCATTTTTCAAGAAACTCAATGGTTTGTTGGATGGCATCTTGCTCTGAAACCGTGCTTTCTTGAATTCGCTTCACGAGGCCGCTGCCAGTGTGAGTCGTTGTACACCACTCGTCCATCTTGTCCAATTCACTCTGAGGTTGGTGAATAGCCAAAACAGGTCCTTCAGCCAGGATGTTAAGCTCACTATCAGTAACGATAGTAGCAATTTCAATGATTTTATGAGTTTCAGGATCAAGTCCTGTCATCTCTAGATCAACCCAAATAAGGTTCTGATCGCTAAAGGACATAAGGCGTCGCCTATTTGTTTATGTGTAAAAGAGGTACTATACCCAAATAACTATACTCAAACTAGCTTTAGGACCATCGAAATCACGTGGTACCAGCAACATCCTGTTTGAGTCCCCAATCATCAAGTTAGATGTGTTAAGTGAAAAATTGTGGCTAAAAAAAAGAAGTTAACCAAAGGTCAAGTACGTCGTGTACGTAGCAACCAGAACAAGCGACTCAAGAAAGAAGATTCTATCCAATGGGATGAGAACATGCTTGGCGGAACCAAAAGCGGACTCGTGATTACGCGCTTTGGCCAACATGCTGATATCGAAGATCTTGAAACTAACGAAGTTCATCGTTGTAACTTACGCCGTAGTATCGAGACTTTAGTTTCTGGTGACCGAGTGACTTGGCGCGCAGGCTTAGAATCAATGGCCGGTATTTCTGGCGTTGTGGAAGCGGTTGAGCCGAGAACTTCAATGCTGACTCGCCCTGATTACTACGATGGCCTAAAGCCAGTAGCTGCGAACGTCGACCAAATGGTTATCGTATCGGCTGTGCTACCAGAGCTATCACTTAATATTATCGACCGTTACCTAATTGCTTCAGAAACGGTAAACATCGCGCCGCTTGTTGTACTGAACAAGGTCGATCTACTGACTGATGAGCAGATTGCTGAATACCGTGAAACACTTAAAGAGTACGAGAAGATCGGCTATAAAGTGATGTTCGTGAGTAAAGAGTCTGGCTACGGCATCAAAGAGCTGGAAGCTGAACTCAAAGACCGTATCAACATCTTTGTTGGTCAATCGGGTGTGGGTAAATCAAGCCTAGTGAATGCATTAATGCCTACGCTAGACATTGAAGAAGGCGAAGTCTCTGAGAACTCAGGTCTTGGTCAGCACACAACCACGGCAGCTCGTTTATACCACTTCCCTTCTGGTGGTGATCTGATTGATTCACCAGGAGTGCGTGAATTCGGCCTATGGCACCTAGAGGCCGACGAAATCACTGAAGCCTTTATCGAGTTCAAGCCTTACCTTGGCGGTTGTAAGTTCCGTGACTGTAAACACATTGATGACCCAGGCTGCATCCTGCGCGAAGCGGTAGAAAACGGAAAGATCAGTCGATTACGTTTCGACAACTACCACCGCATCATTGAAAGCATGGCGAGTAACAAAGATAACCGTCAGTATTCACGCAACAAAAAAGCCGATCTCTAATCGCGTTTTTGTGAACAAATGTGTGCATTTACTGACAATTGGCGCGAATTTAAGTAACATCTCGCGCCCTAAACCGTCATCGACAGATTTAATTGAAAAACAATTAGCATTGGAAAATTAATACAATGGATAAGATTAAAGTTGGATTGCAGTACTGGATTCCACAACATGGATTAACTCGCCTAGTCGGCAAACTTGCGTCTGCTAAAGCGGGCGGCTTAACGACAGCGATCATCAACTGGTTCATCAAGCAATACAAAGTGAACATGGATGAAGCTCTGCATAGCGATCCAAAACACTTTAAAACATTCAATGAATTCTTCGTGCGTGAATTGAAAGAAGGCATGCGTCCTATCGCTGAAGGTGAGTCTGTTATTGTTCACCCTGCAGATGCACGTGTGAGCCAATTTGGCCCAATTACTGACGGTCAACTGATTCAAGCGAAAGGCCATAACTACTCAGCTCGCGAGCTATTGGGTGGTGATGCTGCGCTAGCGGATGAATTTAAAGACGGTGAATTCGCAACGCTTTACCTGTCTCCAAGTGATTACCACCGCGTGCACATGCCATGCGACGGCACACTGCGCCAGATGATCTACGTTCCAGGTGACCTTTTCTCAGTTAACCCGTTAACGGCAGAAAACGTTCCAAACCTATTCGCACGTAATGAGCGTGTCGTTTGTATCTTCGATACGGAATTTGGCCCAATGGCACAAGTGCTGGTTGGCGCAACGATCGTAGGTAGCATCGAGCAAGTATGGGCAGGTACCATCACCCCACCTCGTGGTAACTCGGTTTACAAATGGGATTACCCTGCACAAGGTGACAAAGCAATCATCTTGAAGAAAGGCGAAGAGATGGGCCGCTTTAAGCTTGGTTCAACCGTTATCAACCTGTTCGCTAAAGATGCGATCAAGTTTGACGACACTATGCAAAATGGCGAGAAAACGGTTCTTGGTACACCTTTCGCGCACATTGCTGGCAAAGAAGCGCAAGCAAATGACGATGTTGTTACCGATTCTGCTGAGAACACTGACCAAGCTTAACAATTTGAGTTAACTCATTTAAGCTTTCAAGGCGCGTTACTTTTTCTATTTCAGAGAAGAACGCGCCTTTTTCTTAACTCTACCGATTCATTTGCTACTCAAGCTCTAACAACTCAATCTTTCAAACCCTGCCCAGCCACCTGATGCTTCTCACTCTTGTCTCTAATTGCCCAGATAAAAGATTGACCAAAAACAAAACAACTGTCGAAACCTTAAACAACTTTTTGATTTTCCAACCCGTCTCCAAGTACCAGAAATCCAGATAACTTACTCTATTTGAAGATATTTTATTTATAGGGTCTTTGTACATGCCTAAACTCAATGTTGGCGTTCTGGTCAAGCTGTTGATTTGTTTTGCGATTCCCTTAGGCGTGTTATTCATGCCGATAGATTCAATACCAATCGATGATCTCACGCTGATTCAACACCGCCTGTTGGCGATATTCTTATTAGCAGCCCTGCTGTGGGTGCTTGAACCTGTTCCGGTATTCGCCACTTCCATTTTGATCATTGCGCTTGAACTGGTGATGATATCTGACAAAGGTTTACACCTATTTAGAAATCCACCAGCGGGGCACGATCTCGGTGAGTTAATCAAATATACCGACATCTTCGGTGCATTTTCGTCACCGATCATCATCCTTTTCATGGGTGGTTTTGCTCTTGCGATATCCGCATCCAAGTATGAACTCGATAACAACCTAGCTCGAGTGCTACTTAAACCATTTGGTACAGAACCGCGCTTCATTATGCTCGGCTTAATGCTGATCACCGCCGTGTTCTCAATGTTCATGTCAAATACCGCAACGACGGTAATGATGCTTGCGCTGCTCGGCCCTATCGTGGCATCTGCACCAAAAGGCGATATGGGTATCAAAGCGCTCGTGTTGTGTATTCCAATTGCTGCCAATACTGGCGGTATCGCAACCCCAATCGGTACACCGCCCAATGCCATCGCGCTGCAATACCTAACGGGTGAAAATACCATCGACTTCCTCAGCTGGATGATGATGGGCTTACCCTTTGTGATCATCCAACTCACCATCGCTTGGTTTCTTCTACAAAAACTCTTCCCTTCTAAAGAAAGAAACATGGTGCTCAAGCTTGATGGACAATTTAGAAAGAGCTGGCGAGCGATTGTGGTTTACATCACCTTCGCTGCGACAATCTTATTGTGGATGACCACCAAACTGCATGGCATGAACACCTATGTCGTGTCTATCATTCCATTGGCTGTGTTTACGCTCACTGGCATCATGGGTAAAGAAGAACTCAAGCTGATTAACTGGGATGTGTTGTGGCTGGTCGCAGGTGGTATTGCGATTGGTATTGGCTTAGATAAAACAGGCTTAGCCGCTGCACTCGCACACGCAATTGACTATGAATCGCTGTCACCTGCAGCTGTGGTACTGACATTGTCTATCGTGTGTTGGTTAATGGCGAACTTCATGTCAAACACTGCGACGGCCAACTTGCTGATGCCGATAGCCGCTGCAATTGGTGCTTCCATGGAAAGCCTAGTTGCGATTGGTGGTCTGCAAGGCTTGCTGGTTGTGGTCGCCTTCTCTGCGTCACTTGGCATGATTCTGCCAGTATCGACACCACCAAACTCACTGGCCTACTCGACCGGGCTTATCGAAAGCAAAGACATGGCGAAGATGGGCATCATCTTAGGTATTGTGGGCTTGCTGATGGTTTACCTCGCCCTGTTTATCATCACCTAGCACGTTAATCCCTACTAATGCCCTTCCAGATAGTAATCACGTCTTTGCTATCTGGAAGGTTTAGTGCATATTGAATCCCCCACTTCTACATTTTGACACGGACGTACACTTCAATGGGATTCGAATGGTTGGCTCTTGCTGCCGCTTTTCTTTGGGCTATCGCGAGCCTGATGTCAGTAAAGCCTGCTCAACACTTAGGTTCTTTCGCCTATAGCCGTTGGCGCATGGGTTGCACTGCTATCATCTTATCGAGCATGGCTTGGTTTACTGGTGGCTGGTCAACGGTCGAAGCAGACCTAGTCACGCCGATGATGCTGTCTGGGCTAATTGGCATCTTCATTGGTGATACCGCCCTATTTGCCTGTTTGAACAGAATGGGACCGCGCCAAGCAGGTTTGCTGTTCTCTTGTCACGCCGTGTTCTCGGCAATTCTTGGTTACTTCCTATTTAGCGAAAGTATGACTTCGGTTGAGCTGATTGGCTCGGCTTTGGTGTTCAGTGGTGTATTAACCGCGATATTCTTTGGTCGTCGAGGACAAGCCAACAACCAACTCGAAACCATCAAGGGCACCGTGTGGATTGGTGTAGCTCTCGGAATCACAGCGGCTATCTGCCAAGCCTTGGGCGGTATTATTGCAAAACCCGTGATGCAAACCAGCATAGACCCTGTTGCCGCTTCAGCGATTCGTATGATCACCGCTTTTGTTGCTCACTCCGCATTTCGTCTAACTGGCGCTAAGCTCTCACGCGCAATTAACCCGATGAATGGTCAAATATTCGCGATTACCGCAGTGAACGGCTTTCTTGCTATGGCGGTGGGAATGACGCTGATCTTGTATGCACTGCAAGAAGGAAATGTCGGCATGGTTGCTCTGTTGTCTTCAACCACACCTATCATGTTGTTACCAATACTTTGGCTGTACACCAAACAGAGACCAAATGCCTACGCTTGGATCGGTGCCATTGTTGCCGTAGTGGGTACTGGTATTCTAGTCAGCTAGCTAGTGAAGTTAATTGGCAGCTGATTGGAAACTGAGAGTGAATAGCTAATGACTATTCACTCTCAGTAAAAACAAAAGCAAAAAGTTAAGAACGTGGGAAAGGAAAAGCCGTCACGTCATCGATGTGGTCATAACCTAACGCCAGCATGATCAGACGATCAATACCTAAAGCAACACCCGCACAGTCTGGTAAGCCCGCTTTTAATGCCTCAATCAAGTGATGGTCAATCGGTTGAGGCGATAAGCCCATCTCAATACGTTTGGCATTGTCATCTTCAAAGCGCTTGAGCTGCTCTTGTGGTTTATCTAGCTCATGGAAGCCGTTTGCTAACTCGATGCCTTTGAAATACACCTCAAAGCGATCCGCCACTCGCGAATCCTCAGGATTAATCTTAGCCAATGCCGCTTGTGAAGCCGGAAAGTCATAAACAAACGCAGGGACTTGTTGCCCTATTTTGGCTTCAACCCCAATACTAAACAGCAACTGCAGCAAGGTATCACGATCTTCTTCAGGGTCAGCTATATCGCTGAGCCCAAGTTTTGCTGCGGCTTGCTTTAGCGTAGCCATCGAATCTTCCAGGGGACACACACCTAACACGTCAATAAAGGCTTGTTGGTAAGTCATTCGCTCTGCTGAGCCCGATTTAAGTACCTGCTGTAACAGCAAATCCATTTCATCCATCAGGTCATGATGATCAAAGCCAACGCGATACCACTCCAACATAGTGAACTCAGGGTTGTGATAACGGCCATTTTCTTCGTTACGGAAAGACTTACAAATTTGGTAAATACAGCCACTGCCCGCCGCTAATAGACGTTTCATATGAAACTCAGGGCTAGTCATAAAGAACAGTGGCTGACCGTGTGCATAACCCGGCCCTACGAATTCAGTTTTGAAAGTATGCAAATGCACGTCCGTCACCGTGGCGTGGCTCATCGCAGGCGTATCCACTTCCATCACGTTTCGCTCAGCAAAGAACTGACGAATTTGATTAAGGATATCAGCACGTTGCTTTAAATGTTTAATGGTTGCGGCCGGTTGCCATGTAGAGTGCATTATTGAGTTCCATATTACTGAATTCTAGGCGACGAAAATTACCACCTTTCATCGCTTTTGTAAGCTTCTATCTTTCTATTCGTGAAAGCAAAATGTTGTTTTAATGAAGCCAGAAAATTACGTTCTACAATACAATTATCAATACAGATTTCACATCAACATTGATAACAAAAATCATACTCAACAAGCCGTTAACACCCGTCCTGTGGGTTAATCGTTATCAACGATTCATTGCCGTGATTGCAGTCACATAACCTATAATTTCTATGCCTCCATATGCACTACCGACCTAAAAACCCAAATGCATCAACTTTTCGAATACCTTCCTCTCTTACACTGAACCTACCACTTAAGGCTTAGGGGTGATAAACGGTTGATGCCGTTTAAGTACTCTCTAAATGCTTTTTATAATAACAAGCGGAATACTCCGCATCACACTGGAGAATAACTGTGAAGACAATTACCACAGATATCGCAGTCATCGGCGCAGGCGGCGCTGGTCTTCGTACAGCTATTGCTGCGGCTGAAGCTAATCCTGAACTGGAAGTAGCACTGATTTCTAAAGTTTACCCAATGCGTTCGCACACGGTAGCGGCAGAAGGCGGTTCAGCAGCGGTAATTAAAGACGAAGATAGCCTAGATAACCACTTCAACGATACTGTTGGCGGTGGCGACTGGCTATGTGAACAGGATGTTGTTGAATACTTTGTTGAAAACTCGACTCGCGAAATGATCCAAATGGAACAATGGGGCTGCCCATGGAGTCGTAAAGAAAACGGTGAAGTAAACGTACGCCGATTCGGCGGTATGAAGGTAGAGAGAACGTGGTTCGCAGCGGATAAAACCGGCTTCCACATGCTTCATACTCTGTTCCAGACTTCGATGAAGTACGACACAATCAAACGATTTGATGAGTACTTTGTGGTGGACCTTCTCGTAGAAAACCAGAGCGGCGTTGAAGATGGCGAAGTACAAGGCCTAATCGCGATTCACATGTCTGAAGGTGAGCTTGTTACCATCAAAGCAAAATCTGTTGTTCTAGCAACCGGCGGCGCAGGTCGTGTTTACCACTGTAATACCAACGGCGGCATCGTAACTGGCGACGGTATGGCAATGGCTTATCGCCACGGTGTACCACTGCGTGATATGGAGTTCGTTCAATACCACCCAACAGGCCTACCGGGCACTGGCATCTTGATGACCGAAGGTTGTCGTGGTGAAGGCGGTATCATCGTCAACAAGAACGGCTACCGTTACCTACAAGATTACGGCATGGGCCCTGAAACTCCAGTGGGCGAGCCAAAAAACAAATACATGGAACTGGGTCCACGTGACAAAGTTTCTCAAGCATTCTGGCACGAGCAGCAGAAAGGCAACACCATCAAGCACCCACTTGGTGATGTCGTGCACCTTGACCTTCGCCACCTTGGTGAAGAGTACCTGCAAGAGCGTCTACCGTTCATCTGTGAGCTTGCAAAAGCGTACGTAAACGTAGACCCAGCAAAAGAGCCGATCCCAATTCGTCCAACCGTTCACTACACCATGGGTGGTATTGAAACTAACGGTACCTGTGAAACTCGCATTAAAGGCCTATTCGCCGTTGGTGAATGTGCTTCAGTTGGCCTACACGGTGCAAACCGCCTAGGTTCTAACTCACTGGCTGAGTTCGTAGTATTTGGCCGCGTTGCTGGTGAAGAAGCGGTGAAACGCGCTGCTGAATTCAAAGGCTGGAACGAAGAGTCTATCGCTAAGCAAGTGAAAGCGGTTGAAGAGCGCATCGCAGGTCTACTAAACCAAGAAGGCGACGAGAACTGGGCTGACATCCGTACTGAAATGGGTCACACCATGGAAGCGGGTTGTGGTATCTACCGTCAAGAAGACTTGATGCAAAAGACCATCGACAAACTCACTGAACTGAAAGCTCGCTACAAGAAGATCAGCATTAAAGACAAAGGCAAAGTGTTCAACACTGACCTACTTTACGCTATCGAAGTGGGTTACGGCCTTGAAGTTGCAGAAGCGATGGTTCACTCAGCGATTCTTCGTAAAGAGTCTCGCGGTGCACACCAACGTCTAGACGACAACTGCACAGAACGTGATGACGTGAACTTCCTGAAACACTCTCTATCTTTCTACAACGAAGATGCAGCACCAACCATCGACTACAGCGGCGTTAAGATCACCAAATCTCAACCTAAAGCTCGTCTGTACGGTGAAGCTGCAGAGAAAGCCGCTGCCGCTGAAAAAGCAGCAGAAGAGAATGCGAAGAAGAGCGAAGAGGAGCAAGCATAATGTCAGCGAATCGAATCCAAAAAATTGAAATCCTGCGTTATGACCCTGAGCACGATGCAGAACCTCACTTTCAAACCTTTGAAGTTCCGTTTGATGAAACCATGTCAGTACTTGATGCGATCGGTTACATCAAAGACAACCTAGATAAAGACCTGTCTTACCGTTGGTCTTGTCGTATGGCGATTTGTGGTTCTTGTGGCATCATGGTTGATGGCGTGCCAAAACTGGCGTGTAAGAGCTTCTTACGTGACTACCCGAATGGCTTCAAGATTGAGCCTTTGGCTAACTTCCCAATCGAAAAAGATTTGATTGTCGACATGACACCGTTCATCGAACGCCTTGAAGCAATCAAGCCTTACATCATTGGTAACGACCGTAAGCCAGAAGACGGCACGAACATCCAAACTCCAGAGCAAATGGCGAAATACAAGCAGTTCGCTGGCTGCATCAACTGTGGTTTGTGTTACGCAGCATGTCCTCAGTTTGGTCTAAACCCTGAGTTCATCGGCCCTGCGGCACTTGCTCTTGCTCACCGCTACAACCTAGATAGCCGTGACAATGGTAAAGCCGAACGTATGAAGCTTATCAATGGCGACAATGGCGCTTGGGGCTGTACGTTTGTAGGTTACTGTTCTGACGTATGTCCGAAGAAAGTAGACCCAGCGGCTGCAGTAAACCAGGGTAAAGTTGAGTCTTCAATGGACTTCGTTATCTCGATGTTCAAGCCAGACGGATCGCAAGTAAAAACAGCAGAGGAGGCATAATATGAGCAATCGTAAGCCTTATGTTCGTCAGATGAAGAGAACGTGGTGGAGCAACCATCCGTTCTACCGCTTCTACATGCTACGTGAAGCGACTGTACTGCCTTTGATTTTATTCACTCTGTTCCTAACCTTCGGTTTGGGTGCACTAGTGAAAGGCCCTGAAGCTTGGGCTGGTTGGTTGAGCTTTATGGCGAACCCTATCGTCGTTGGTATCAACATCGTGGCACTGCTAGGCAGCTTGCTGCACGCTCAAACCTTCTTCAGCATGATGCCTCAAGTAATGCCAATCCGTCTTAAAGGCAAATTGGTTGATAAAAAAATCATCGTACTGACCCAGTGGGCAGCGGTGGCTTTTATTTCTTTAATCGTTCTTGTTGTGGTGTAAGGAGCTTTCGTTATGAACACAAATTACAAAGTAAAACCTGTTAACCACAACCCACAACGCTCTGATGAGCCAATCTGGTGGGGCCTATTTGGCGCTGGCGGTACTTGGTTTGCGATGATCACACCAATCACGGTTCTAGTGTTAGGTATCTTAGTGCCAATGGGCATCATCGATGCGGACGCAATGAGCTACGAGCGTGTGTCTGAATTCGCCACCAGCATTATCGGTGCGCTATTCATCATCGGTACGCTAGCACTGCCAATGTGGCACGCAATGCACCGTCTTCACCACGGCATGCACGACCTTAAGTTCCATGTCGGTGTTGCGGGTAAAGTTGGCTGCTACTTCGTTGCAGGCCTAATCAGCGCATTGTCTGTTATCTTCATTTTTATGATTTAACAGTTAAATAGAAAACGCCTAGGTTTGACCCTAGGCGTTTATTCTATGCTAGATGATAAGTCGATATGCGTTACGGCTATTCAAACCCCACAAATCGCATCACACCTGAGGTTATCTCCGCTTCTCCCTCTGCCGGCGCAGGGTTGCTCCAGGTTGGATCGCTCCAGAAGGATTTAGTCGTAATATACTCTCCATCTTGATCAACCTTATTCCAGGTGTCTTTGGCTCCTATAAATTCCTCTTCGGTTATGGTTAAGGTCACCTCACCATTCAAAATCACCCAATCGAACCCGAACAATCCCTCATCATCGTCAAAGTAGCCAGTACCGTTACTATGGAACACAACCTCTTCTTCAACTACAGCCATGACGGTGCCATTTATCTCCCAAAGATCGATGAGCTCCCAACGAGAACTTTCACTGCCATTACCTGTGAAATCAGACTCTATAAACTGAGCACCACCAACGGTACAGTTGGCGACTGCGCTGTCATAGTCCGAACGAGTGCCAAAGTCAGAGGGTTGGTCCGTAAAATCATCCCACGGTGAATCACCATCCTCACAGACCGTTACTGTTCCCTCGTAGGTAACATTTGTAAGCACCTCCTCTGAACCATCCCTAGAGATAGTTAATTCATCATCAGTTTGTGATAAAAGTACCCATTGCTCGGTTGAGGTATCTTCATAAGTTATCATCATGGTATTAGCTGAAGTTTTCATCCAACTGTTCCCATAGGTCTCAGTGCCATCATTGCCGATATAGCTCATACTGCCGTTATCATGGAAAAAGAGGGTGTTACCATCGTACTCCATCAATACCAAGTTAGTCGGGTCAAACTGCAGAGCGTTTCTATCTTGTTGCACCACGGTATCTGCCCATATCCAACTTTCAGTCACACCGCCTAACGTTTCTTCCTCGAAGAACTTAATTGACCAAGTTTGCTCCATTGACTCTAATAACGCCCAGTAAGTCGTGAAGCTCTCCGATTCATCAGAATAGCTAACCTTAATAAAGCCATCTTCTATGGCCCAGTCATCGATATAGTCACCACCCTCACTCTTCAATACATGTACAGTACCATCAGCATTGAACAAGTAATCACGAGTATCTCCATTGCCTTTAACGCGTTGGAAGTTTAGACCCTCGACCATCTCACTGGTAATGTGAGTTCGACCGCCACAATCCGTGATCGCCGTTTCGTAGTCACTCATACTCGGGATAGGTTGCCCCTCAACAGGTTCTGCATCACCGATGTAGCACTCTTCAAGCACAATCGGACGATCTTGTTGAATAATAGTATCCATCCAGATATAGCTACTTGATTGACCGTCCACAACTTCGTTCTCATAGAACTTGATTGACCACGTATCATCCAACGAATCTAACAGTGCCCAGTAAGTCGTGAAGCTCTCCGATTCATCAGAATAGCTGATCTTAACCAAGCCATCTTCTATGACCCAATCGTCAGTATAGTTACCGCCCTCTCCCTTCAATACATGCACTGTGCCATCAGCATTGAACAAGTAGTCACGAGTATTTCCATTGCCTTTAACGCGTTGGAAGTTTAGACCCTCGACCATTTCGCTGGTAATGTGAGTTCGACCGCCACAATCCGTAATCGCAAGCTCATAGTCAGCCATGATTGGGCTTGACTGATCATCGCTATCACCCAAGTAGCAGGTAAATAGGTAATCGCTCAACACTACACCATCTTCTATAGACTGTGCGGCAATACCATTGAAAGCGTACATAGTATCGTCCGACGGTTCAGCACTTGGCGCCTCAATCTCACCTACCGTAAGTTCACCATTGTACATGCTAAAGATCATGGTAGGCGTATCCCCCTCTCCCATGTAGGGCATAGCCTCAACTGGTACGGTAAATTCGACGATATCTTCACCGTGTAATGTGTAACGTAAGTAATCCGCAGTAGCGACGCGACTTGCCGTTCCTGCGTCCCAATCAAAGAAGTAATAATGCGCCGTGCCATCACTCACTAACTCGATATCAAAGTCTAGATAGAGGCCAACAGAGGTAGTAAGATCTGTGGAAACCGACTCACCGACCGACTGCGACACAATAATGTCGTCCAGACTTGTAATAGAGCTACCATCCGTATCATAACCGACGTCAGAGAACCTCACGTACGGACTACCACCCTCCCATAGGAAGTACTGGTTTACGGCTGGAGAGAAGGTAAACATTACCGCTTGTGAGCCTTCAGCGAACCTCGCCTCTTCCATGAAGTCGAACCACTCAAAGTAGACTTCATACAATGCCATACCCGATAGGTTTACCACTTCTGATTCTACTGAATAATAGAAACTGGTATTGTCTTCTGGATAGGCAATAAGTTGCTCTCCAGAGAAGTCTATCGTATAACCTACCGGAGTTTGCCAGCCGTTTTCAGTGAGCTGTACGTCCCCCTCAGCTTCAAGTGGTAGCTGGATAAAGGATTGATCACCACGGTACTGTATGAGTTCCGTAAGGGTTAACGTATCACCGCCATAACTCAAGGTTTCTTTAAACAGAATATCTACGAACGATAGTTCGCTCCAATCGCTGAAGAATCCGTAAAGAGTCCCCTCTTGCTCCGCAAACTCTTGGGCGGTAATAGTCCACTTATTTGGGTCGGTTGGATAAAGGTCTTCACCGTCATAAACGCCGTCTTCATCTGAATCAGCATTATTCGGATCTAAACCTTCGGTTGCGTTCTCATGGTTATCGCCTAAACCATCACTATCAGAATCCGCCCACTCTAATGAGTCATAAGGGAAGGCATCGCTATTGTCGCCAACATAGTCACCATCACTATCATCCCATTCATTTGGATCATTAGGGAAAGCATCCTCGTAGTCTTTAAAGCCATCGTCGTCGCTATCTTGATTTAAAAACTCTGCAAGATAATCTTGCGCAGCTGTCTCGTCTAAGAAGAACACTCCTAGACTGTTATGCCAACTAAACGCTTCCTCCGTTAGGTCCATGCTCCAAGTGTCTATGCCCCTGCGATAGTAAGCATTGTGCCAAGGCCAAGGATTCTCAACATCCGGGACCATAAGCACCATATCAACGTCATTCACTCCGGTGAACGAACCAGGAACCACACCACTATCACCAAGGTTCAATGTAACCAGTGTTGGAATACCAGTATCAGTGAACAGATAGTCTTGTGTTACGACGTGCCATTGAATTGGCCCATTGTCATCGTATTGGAAACTGCTTGTAGGTAACAGCGTAGCGTATCGGCTCAGGCCTGGAATGATTTGGTCATCAATAAGCTCCAACTCTGTGCCAGCAACACGGGCATCCTCTACCTGTTGTGGTAGATCCACAACCGCTTGTGTTCCCCACTCATCAAATGAGGTAGCAACCCAAAGGCCATTAGATTGTTTCTGGTAAACGCGATAGGCCTGTCCGACGTTATCTGTGTCAGTCGTAAATGAATAATCAGTTAATGGGTAGTGCTGCCACTCTATGTGTTTATTTTCTTCCACATCACTAACAGAGCGAGAGACGGCATTCCACTCTTGGAATAAGGTATTGATTGGATCACTATCGACAATGAGTAGTGTGTTCGTTTCCTCGTTTAGAACCGAACGCTCTCCACTTTCAAGAACATCACCATTGATTAGCACCTCTTTGCGGTAATAGTTCCAGTACGAGGTGAGCTCGTCCCATTTGCCATCATTAAAGTTAAAGTCTGCGTACTCATGGAATTCACCATCTTGTGGGTTTGCCCATATTGGCGTCGAATATTCGTAGACATAGCTACCATCAGGGATATTATTAAATCGAAGTTCAACATTGATGTAACCGTCTGCACCCCAGTCCTGCTTAGACTCTACGAAACTCTGCACGTAATCCTGCGTTACAGTGGTTAAAGTCTGAGCCCATTGAGCTTGATGGGTTTGAACATCGTCGATATCAAAGCCATTTACCGTGTATTCGGTTAACGTTTCGACCGCTTGAACGCCCTCTGCGACGTCCTCAAATTCCACTGATACACTATGTATTGTATCTATTTGAGATAAGTCATTTGGGTGAACTCTAGATGTTAAGGCTACGCCTTGTTCATAGACACGACCATTACCGCCGAAACCGCCCTCAAGAGATGCATCACCCTCATCGATATAGCGCCAATACGTCTCGCTTGTTTCGGTTCTAGTACCAATTTCAAGAGACATGCCTTCGTAACGTGCAGTACCATCGAGGTTATAGTCGTACGCAAAGGTCTGGATACGAGTAAAGTCATCATTTAACAGGTGATCGACACTTTGTGTCGTGCCATATACCACGTCATCAGCAGTGATATATTGAGTAGTTATGGTGGTAACAATCTCTCCGCTATTCAGTGTCTCAACCATTTCTTCGACCTCAATATCCAGTGTAATGATATCGCGATCTGTTATGTTTAAAACTGCTACATCAGTTGCACTAACATTGGCCACAACATCAGCAATTGACTTATTTCCATCCTCTGGATGAACATCGGCATTATTACCAACGCCATCACCGTCCACATCGACCCATTCGGTCGCATCGGTTGGGAATTCATCAACATCATTGTTGTAACTGTCGTTATCCGTATCGTTTGGATATGGGTCATCCTCGTTATCGCCTAAGCCATCATCATCCGTATCTGCCCATTCGGTCGCATCGGTTGGGAATTCATCGGCATTATTACCAACGCCATCACCGTCCGTATCTAAGGACTCGTTGGGATCCGATGGGAATTTATCGGCATTATTACCAACACCATCACCGTCCGTATCTGCCCATTCGGTTGGGTCATTATCAAATACATCTTGATTGTCACCATAGCCATCAGAGTCATTATCAGCCCACTCAGTTGGATCTTGTGGGAAGACATCATCAATACTGTCTACCCCATCCGAATCATGGTCACCAGCACGAGAACGATCCGTTGGAAACGCATCATTGGCATCAGGGTAGATGTCATCTTCTCCGTCCACCGTATCATCATTTAGGTCGGCATTATTACCGATCTCATCACCATCGGAGTCCAGACTTTCATCGGGATCATTCGGAAAGTCATCTAAGTCATTGGGGACGCCGTCATCATCTGTGTCATTAGAAAAATCGACACCCTCTGTCGCACCACCAACATTATCAAATGTCTTATCGCTATCACCTGCAACTTCTTCAATTTTCTTTTTGATTTCATTATTCACAGATGCAGTCACAGAGATAAACTTAGTCCCTTTATCTTCACTTTCAGCAACTTCTTGCAACTCTTGAGGAGATGAAGGCAAAACATTTGAATCAACCAAGTTTTCAGCGGCATAAGCGGCAGCCTCAACACCTGACTCAACAAAATCACCTAAGATTTCATCTTCATCTAAGCCTAGCTGATCAGCGACTTGCTGAATGGCAGCTTGCTTTGCTGCTTCAACCGCAGCAGCATCGTCAGAATCTGTAGTGTTTTGCTCGATCAATACGTGAACTAGCGTACTCAAAGGGGTGACATCTTTTTCACCTGGAGGGGCTGACATAATATAGTCGTCAGACACCGTAACATCAGGTTCATCTTCATCAATCGTCTGCCCGGAGATCGCTTGCACAACGACAGGGTACTGTTCAGGGTTGTCGACATCGGTGACGTCTAAATCTGCAACTCCGCCATCACCAGAAATAGCATTAGGCTCACCGTCGTCTAAGACGTAGTTACCGTTAAGGTCTAACCAAATTCGAGCATGACGTAAATAACCATCAATTGCAGTCACACTGTATTTAGTCGTTTCAGCTGGGGAGCTGGGAGTCGAGGGAGTCTCACTCGGAGTCGTGGTTGACACGGTTGTATCATCGTCATCACATCCTGAAAGCCCGACGATACTAACCAAACCAAGAGCCAACGTAATTGCATTAAGTCTCATATTAATATCCACATAGTTGCTTAATAACATCGCGTATAAAGCTAGTAGACTCTACTCATTCTAACAATATTGTAATCAGCTTCCCTTTCCACTACACATATTCACAAAATCAATATTAAACAGTCACATATTGAATTGAGCGATTTTTGTTGCGATATATAAACGCCAACAACACCTTGTAAATCTATAAGTTAGATAAAATTTTTGATTTTCATCCAGAATACAACCAAAATATGACACTAGTCACACAATGTAGCCTTGTAACCAAGGTGAATCGCATCTGGCTTACTCACTCTTGATTTTCCAGCTCTTCGTATCTCGCATCCCGCATCTCGTTTACGCGTGTCTGCTCTTCTGCTTTTCCCCGATCTCCAGATACAAAAAAGGCCGCCTAAGCGACCTTTTTCAGATACTTGAAGTCAATTACTTCACACGACCAACGTATTCGCCAGTACGAGTATCAACTTTAACAACTTCACCGATTGCGATGAATAGAGGTACGCGAACTACCGCGCCAGTTGCTAGAGTTGCAGGCTTACCGCCAGTACCTTGTGTGTCGCCTTTAAGGCCAGGATCGGTTTCTGTTACTGCGATCTCAACAAAGTTTGGTGGAGTTACTGTGATAGGGTTATCATTCCACAACGTTAGAGTACATACGTCGTTTTCAACTAACCATTTAGAAGTCTCGCCTACTGCTTTTGCATCAGCAGCGATTTGCTCGAATGTTTCGTTGTTCATGAAGTGGTAGAATTCGCCATCGCTGTATAGGTAGCCTAGTTCAACGTCTACAACGTCCGCTAGTTCTACTGTATCGCCTGACTTAAATGTTTTCTCTAACACTTTGCCTGACAGCAGTTTACGAAGTTTAACACGGTTAAACGCTTGGCCTTTACCTGGCTTAACGTATTCATTGTCGATAATTGAGCAAGGCTCGTTATCCATCATGAATTTTAAACCGCCTTTGAATTCATTGGTGCTTACTGACGCCATGATTTTCTCTTCCACATCTTTGAGTTAATTTCAATGCCGCATATCATAACCCGAAAAGTCGAATCTGTTGAGCAAAACTGGCTCAAACAACTATCGAATGCGATCTCTGACCCGACAAAACTGCTTGAGGCATTGGAAATAGACCCAACACCGTGGCAAGCAGGCTTCGCTGCTCGTGAGTTATTTGCACTTCGGGTACCTCTTAGCTTTGTCGAACGAATGGAAAAAGGCAACCCACACGATCCATTGCTACGACAAATTTTACCGCTAAGCGAAGAGTTTGAGGTACACCAAGGCTATTCCGCTGATCCACTGGAAGAGCAAGACAACGCCATTCCTGGGCTACTGCACAAATACAAGAACCGTGCACTGATGATTGTAAAAGGCGGTTGTGCGATTAACTGCCGCTACTGCTTCCGTCGTCACTTCCCTTACCAAGATAACAAGGGCTCGAAGTCTGTTTGGCAAACCAGTCTCGACTATGTGGCTGCTCACCCAGAGATCAACGAAGTTATCTTGTCGGGTGGCGATCCACTGATGGCAAAAGACAGCGAACTAGAGTGGCTAATTCATGCTATCGCACAAATTCCACATGTGAAAACCGTTCGAATTCATAGCCGATTACCGGTTGTGATTCCCGCTCGAGTAACGGATGAACTGTGCCAATTGTTAGCTCAAACTCGCCTTAATGTGGTGATGGTGAGCCATATTAACCATGCCAACGAAATTAACTTAGAGCTCAAACAAGCTTTCCACAAGCTTAAGTTAAGTGGTGCTACTCTGCTCAACCAAGGCGTGATGCTTAAAGGCGTAAACAACAGCGCTAACTCATTGAAAGAATTAAGCGAAAAGCTATTCGACGCCGGTATTTTACCTTACTATATGCATGTACTTGATAAGGTTCAGGGCGCAGCGCACTTCTATATTTCAGATGAAGAGGCGAAGCATCACTTTAAAGGATTAATCTCTGAGGTTTCTGGCTACCTAGTACCTAAGTTAACCCGTGAGATTGGCGGACGCAGCAGCAAGACACCGCTCGACCTACACATTGAATAGAGAAGTTGTATCAATGAAACACAATACCTCAGTTGCTCCACCAGCAACCACATCTCAACCAGCGCTTAGGTTCAGCTCAAGAGGTTTCACCATCATCGAGCTGGTCGTGGTGATCGTGATTCTAGGTATTGTGTCGGTCACTGCAGCTTCTAAATTCCTCAACCTGCAAACTGATGCGCGTATCTCGACATTAAATGGCCTGAAAGGCGGAATGGAGGGTGCAAGTGCTATGCTTTATGGTAAGACATCAGCACTAGGCTTGGATAAGGCTGTCAGCGCATCGATTAACGTTGAGGGTGACGATATATTGGTCGCTTACGGTTACCCTGCAGCGATGAACGATCAAACTTGGTCAATGCTTATCGAATCCACGTTCTTGGATGCGGTTTGGGATACGGGTCGAGCTGACTGGTTCTTTACCAACACAGATGCGAATGATGGCATTATTCTTTATGCGCCTTCTAGCCGAAAAAAACAGGCTGATAACTGCTACCTTGAGTACCAAGAAGCGACAGAGACCACGACACCAGCCTTCACCTTAACAACAAGCGGCTGCTAGGTTTTAAGTAATCTTTATCAATCGTTAAGACAAAAAGTTTTTGTTCGATCGTCCGGTCTATTATTAGCATACTCGGCTCTATTCTAAATTTTTAGGAGGGGTGATATGTCACAATTTATAGAACAAACTCTCAACCTTGCCCCCTTTAGCTGGGCAGGCCTCGCTGCATGCATGCTGTGTGGTTCTTTAATCGGAATCGAAAGGCAAACACGCGGTAAACCCGTCGGAATCCGAACGTCGATTCTGATCATCAGTGGTACCTATTTCTTCCTCACCATGGCGATCAGCCTATCCCCCAACACACTCGATCAAGCTCGTGTGCTTGGTCAGATAATTACGGGTGTTGGATTTCTTGGGGCTGGTGTAATGATGACACTGGATGGCAAGATTCATGGCGTGACTTCAGCCGCAATTATCTGGGTACTCGCAGCATTAGGTATGATGATCGCACTAGGGCATCTTTCCCAATCGGTCATTATCACGCTAATGGCGCTAGTGATTCTGCTTGGTGTCGATAAAGTGGAAAACAGCTTCCAGAGCCTGCGTCGTGGTGTGCATCAGAAGTGGATGAGAAAAGGCCGCGTGAAGAAGTAACCTCAACCTGAAACAGACATTAAAAAGGCCTAGTCACACGACTAGGCCTTTGTGTATCCAACTAATTAATACACCTGAATACACACCTGATTCTTACCCGCAGCCTTGGCCTTATAGAGCTGCTCATCAGACGAACGAATACTCTGGTTTTCCCACAAGTGCCCTACGCTGTCGAACTTATACAAAGAGTAAAGCGTCGCGCCACCAGACACTGAGATACTAATCTTGTCACCTGTTGGGCATCGATAACTTTGCAGGCTAATATCATTTTGAATTCGCTCAAAGATCGACGAAAGCAACTCAGAAGATTCACCCGTGATCGCGACAACAAACTCTTCGCCACCAAACCGTGCCACGATATCTTGCTGTCTAACGCTATTCAGCATCACCTGAGCAACATGGCAAATCACCTCGTCCCCCACTTTATGGCCATGCTGATCATTAACGACTTTGAAATCATCAATATCAAACACGCCAACACCAATAATCGGCTCCTCATCTTGCGCCAGTAATCGAGCCTCAAAACCACGTCGATTCAGTAAGCCCGTTAGTGGGTCGCGCATTGCAAGATCATTTAGACGCTGGTGCTCTTGTCTTGTATAGAAGCGCCATAGCCATAAAACCGAGAGCAAGTACAAAACCAACAGTATCGAAAGCTGAATCTTCTCCATCTCTAAGACATGCAGAAAGTGCTCGCTCTTATCTTCTTCAATACTCAGATATAGCTGGGTGTCAATGTCATCAACGTACAGAGGCTTGGAATAGCTAAAATCCATAAACCCATATTTGTTTGCGCCTCTCGTACTGGTGACTTTGTAGCCATGGGTAGGATTCGATACTAGGTTAGAGACATAACCATCGACACCCAACACCCCTTTAAACTCACCATTAACGTAGATTCCTTTGGTTAAGGTCACCACTTTCTGACCTGTCAGGTAGTCATCATATTGGCCGGTATACACCACTTGGTCTTGCCCTTGAGCTAAGCCAAAGCGAATCGTGTTCACCCAATAAGGCCTGCTATTCACAACCGAATCAAAGGTGTCGCCCTTAATGTAACTGGCAAAATCAGAAGGCGAAGAGATAATGAATTTCTCTTTTGAAATGAAATAAATCGCAGAGATGGTATCAATGGTATTGGCAAAATAAGCCATGGTCGGCGCGATAAACAGGCGCTTCCCCGCCTCGGTATAAAGGTCCGATTCCGGGTTGCACATCTCGCGAGGGCCAGAGAACATAAAATCAAAACGAGGGGCATGTTGCTCCTCACTGGTGAAGTAACACGTCTCACCCTCGATCTTTTTGTCATGCGAGAATACGTAGGTATCCCCATGCAGTGGATAAAGCGCAGTGATGTTGTACTCAAGCGCATTTATGATCTGTGTGAGCTCCGCTAAAGAGCGTGTTACGCCTTGGTTTTCCATTCCATACTGTTTATCTGATTCTTCCGCTGAATCAACGAGCAACAAGCTCAAAACTACTAAAAAACTGGCGGTCAGGCCTAAGAAAGCCTTTTTAAAACCGACGGTATGGTGGTTAATCAAAGCATATAAATCATCATTAGGAATTTATCGCACATTGTACTCATAAATAAAAATACTGCAATAGAAAATATAAAACAATATGCTTATCTATTTTGGAGGGGCGTTTGGATATCTATAAGAAAATGTTGAGTTGCAATAACGCCTAAGTCAGATGCACTTAGGCGTTATGAATCACTATAGTAACACTAAGCCTTACTTAGCAAAGTTTACAATCGGGAAGCACGGGAAGAAACCGTTGTCAGCACAGTTGATCAGACCAACTTGTACGCCTTCGATTTTGTTGGTTTTGTTGAAGATACCAACCTGAACCGTAGACACTTCTGAAAGGTTCGCAGCGCCAACATCAACCATAGTGTTACCTTCTGAGTAGTTGACGAAACTCACGTTCGCGCCTTTCACATCATTAGTAATGTTCACAGCACCCAGGTTAACACCCGTTGTTTTACCCGTGTTCCAGTTGAAGAAACCTAGAGATGCACCGGTCATTTCTTGGTTCACTTTTGATGCACCAAAAATACCAAGGTTCACACCTGTGGTCGTTTGCGTCTCAGACATACCAACAACGGCAAGATCGACACCTTTAAGGTCGTTTACTTGTCCGTGAAGCAGAGCCAAACGCACACCGCCAACCGCATCTGAATCAGGTGCGTTGAAACCGTTAATCGTTGAAAACATAACAGGCGAAGAAGCAAATGCTGCCGGTGCCATTACTGCTGCCGACACAGCAAGTACTGAAAGTAGTTTTTTCATTGGGGAGTCTCCACTGACTTATTGTTCACTTGATTAATCCATTTTTAATCAAGCATTTATTGTCCTTTATTCAACAGCTACCCATGTTAAATCAATGTAATAACTGTACTGTTGAATATAAGCCGCTAAATCATAAAGAGCAATGGTTAAGAGCAGATGCGGGATTCGAGTGAACGAGATGCGAAAAGCAAAAAAAACAGAGACCGAAACCTCCGCTCTAACGCTTATTATTCCAAACAAAAATCTAGGCGAGAAAATCAACATGTTTCACAAGCTTATAGCCCACACACTTATTGCCGCATCTAAAGCGATGTCATCCTAAAAAATTTATTGATAAAAGCTCAACAGACCTCAGGTATTCAAAAACTAATGTTCGTAAAATTCTGAAAATAAACTAAATTCTAATATAGGAATAGAAAGATATGAAACAGCAGGAATAGCATGATTAAGGAACCTACGAATAAACAGACCATTAAAGCGATTATTTCGCGTGGTTTTTTGGCTATCGTGTTATTTTTAGGCCTCTATATCTATGTTAGCCATGCTCTGAAGAACAAAGAGCAGGACATGATTAATCTCCAGCTCAGTCTTTCTGAAGCTTATAGCGTTATGCTCTCTGTCAGACGACAAGAGCAGCAGTTTGTTTCCACAAGGCAACCAGAGATTCAAGAACAACTCAATATAAAGCGAAGTCAGCTGATCGAAAAACTGGCTGAGATCGATGGGAAAATCGTACGAAGCGACCTCAATATTTCTTTTAATTATGCCAAAGTTGTCGAGTATCTCGACGAGTACCACACCGCCTTTACATTATTAGCCCTTGAGTTAGTCAGCATACATGGCAAGAGGGACCAAATTGGGCTCATTGAGAAACTAAAAAATGCAGCGTTGACACTTGAGCGCTTCGTACATGAATCCAATAATGTGCAGCTTGAAGAATTGACTTTAGAAACACAAGATCTCATGTATCAGTTCTTTACCGATTTTGATCAGACAACATTAGATAAGATTGTCGATTCATTGTTCAAAATCCAAGATGAAATAGAACAGAATTCCCGAACGATCAGTGCATTAGCTTCGTTTAATAATTTTAAACGCCACTTTTGGCGATTGCAGCGAGGGTTAAAGAGTGTCGGGTACAGCTCTGATAGCGGCCTCAAAGGAGAACTCACCAGCAGTATTTATCATGTTGAAGATGAGCTCAACTTACTTTTCACCGAAACACCCAAGCAGATCGCAGAGAGCCTGACGCAGATAAAGTCGTACAGCTACTTATCGACAGCCGCATTAGGAGGGGTGACGTTACTGGTGCTGCTTTATGTTGTGTGGCGTGCCAGTCAACTTGAAACTCAATTGATTGTTTCACAAGAGAAAGCACGACAAGCAAACCGTGCAAAAAGTGCCTTTCTTGCCAATATGTCTCATGAGATACGGACACCGCTTAATGGCGTGATTGGTATGTCAGAAATACTGGCAGAAACCAAACTATCCGCAGAACAGAAAGACTGCCTTGGGACTATCTATACCTCTTCTCAAACCTTACTTATGTTGATCAACGATGTTCTCGATCTGTCCAAAATTGAATCGGGTAAACTGGAAATTAATCCACATACGACAGACTTAAGAGAGCTGCTGTTTGATAGCGTGACTCTGATTTCTTCTAAAGCTTATCAAAAGCAGATTAAGTTGGAAGTTGAAATTGATGGCGAGCTCCCAGAGTACATTCATGTTGATGGGAATAAAATTCGCCAAGTGTTGATGAATTTAGCCTCAAATGCGATCAAATTTACAGAACAAGGCTCTATCGTATTCACCGCTAAACGGCTTCCATCATTGGAAACAGAGTGTGTGGTCGAGTTTTCTGTTCGAGATACGGGTATTGGTATCGCAGCAGACCAACAAGAGCACATTTTCAAAGCGTTTTGCCAAGAAGATACCAACATCACCTCCAATATTGCGGGGACCGGATTAGGGCTTAGTATTTCGTCACGTATGGTGGAAATGATGGGAGGCTCGATAAACGTTGAGTCAGAGAAGGACGTGGGCAGTTGCTTTCATTTCCAATTAACCGTAGTGCCATCAGATCATTCTGAACATAAAAATCGTAAACAAACCGTTGTCTATTATTCAGATGCGCCATCGAAACTTTTACTCGATGACTTGTTCCGCCTTGGTTACTCACCACAACTAAAATCAATCGAAACAAACTTGGCGGCAACTGACCTCCCAGAGATCGCTTTGATGGAAGATATTAACCAAGCCAAAACACTGCATCGCTTAGCACCAGAGGTGAAAATCATCATAGTGAAAGATAATCTTAGTGATCCTATGAGTGAGTGTCATTTTATCTCAGGCTATGTGACTCTTCCTATGCTCGGTTCCCGCTTAAGTAGCATGTTGAACTCCGTGCTTGAAAGGTCACAGCCACAACCCCCTCAACATCAACCTGAGCCGATAGAAGCGACTGTACGTCAAAAAGTCCTCATAGTTGAAGATAACCGCGTAAATCAGAAGGTGGTATGTATCAATTTAGATAAGTTAGGGATTGACTATTTGATTGCCAATGATGGACAAGAAGCGATTGATTTATATCGAGAGCATCATCAAGACATCGGCCTTGTTTTGATGGACTGCATGATGCCGAATGTAGATGGCTTTGAGGCAACAGAGCGAATCAGGCGCTATGAAGAAAACCTGCAACTTCAGGCAACACATATCCTCGCTTTAACGGCATCCGTGCTCGATGATGATATTAAACGTTGCTTCGAGTGTGGAATGAACGATTATCTTCCAAAACCATTTAAGCGTGACATGATGCTGCAAAAAATTGATGAACAACAGTTTACGCACAAGGCAGGCTGACCAAGGAGCTTTGGAAAAAAAGAGTGATGGTGAAGCTGAAATACAGATACGGGATGCGAATAAATAAGGCTTAAGAGCAAAAAAACGGAGACCGAAGTCTCCGTTTTCTAAAGCTTATGTGTGACTTTCTCTGCTATAGAGAAAGGGGGATGATTACATCATGCCGCCCATGCCCCCCATACCGCCCATGCCACCCATATCAGGCATTGCAGGAGCTGAATCTTGTGGCTTATCAGTGATCATCGCTTCTGTTGTGATCATAAGACCAGCAACTGACGCTGCGAACTGAAGTGCAGAGCGAGTTACCTTAGTTGGATCTAGGATACCCATTGCAATCATGTCGCCGTATTCGCCAGTCGCCGCGTTGTAACCGTAGTTACCTTCGCCAGTACGAACGTTGTTAGCAACAACAGATTCTTCATCACCTGCGTTCTTCGTGATTTGACGGATAGGCGCTTCCATTGCACGTAGTGCAACACGGATACCGACGTTTTGCTCTTCGTTGTCACCTTCAAGGCCAGCAACTTTAGATGCAGCGCGGATAAGTGCAACACCACCACCAGCAACCACACCTTCTTCAACGGCAGCGCGAGTTGCGTGAAGTGCATCTTCTACGCGGTCTTTCTTCTCTTTCATCTCAACTTCAGTCGCAGCGCCAACTTTGATTACTGCAACACCGCCAGCTAGCTTAGCTACGCGCTCTTGAAGTTTCTCTTTGTCGTAGTCAGACGTTGCATCTTCGATTTGTTGACGGATTTGAGAAACACGACCTTGGATCATTGTTTCTTCGCCCGCGCCATCGATGATGGTTGAGTTTTCTTTAGTGATAGTTACACGCTTAGCTTGACCTAGGTCTTCTAGCGTTACTTTCTCTAGGTCTAGGCCGATCTCTTCAGAGATAACCGTACCGCCCGTTAGGATAGCGATGTCTTGCAGCATAGACTTACGACGGTCACCGAAACCAGGCGCTTTAACAGCAGCCACTTTAACGATGCCACGCATGTTGTTCACAACTAGAGTTGCAAGCGCTTCGCCTTCTACATCTTCAGCGATGATAAGAAGTGGACGAGATGCCTTAGCAACTGCTTCTAGAGTCGGAAGAAGTTCACGGATGTTCGAAACTTTCTTGTCGATAAGAAGAATGAATGGGCTTTCTAGATCAACAGAACCCGCTTCTTGGTTGTTGATGAAGTAAGGAGATAGGTAACCACGGTCGAACTGCATACCTTCAACTACGTCTAGCTCGTCTTGTAGAGCCTGACCTTCTTCAACCGTGATTACGCCATCACGACCTACTTTTTCCATCGCTTCAGCAATGATGTTACCTACTGTCGAATCAGAGTTCGCAGAGATAGTACCTACTTGCGCGATAGCTTTTGTATCTGCACATGGAACAGAAAGGCCTTTTAGCTCTTCAACTGCAGCGATAACTGCTTTGTCGATACCGCGCTTAAGATCCATTGGGTTCATGCCAGCAGCAACGGCTTTTAAGCCTTCAGTGATGATTGCTTGAGCAAGAACTGTTGCTGTAGTCGTACCGTCGCCCGCCGCGTCATTCGCTTGCGAAGCCACTTCTTTAACCATTTGCGCGCCCATGTTTTGGAACTTGTCTTCAAGTTCGATTTCACGTGCAACTGAAACACCATCTTTAGTGATAGTCGGTGCGCCAAATGATTTGTCTAAAACAACGTTACGGCCTTTAGGACCTAGTGTTACTTTTACTGCGTCAGCCAGAACGTTTACACCTTCTAGCATTTTAATACGTGCGTCATTACCAAATTTAACGTCTTTAGCAGCCATCTTAATTTCCTTTCAAATTCTTTGTTTCGGGGCGTCTCAGCGTTATCGCGTCATTCTGAACAGTGAGGGACGAACGTGATTCAGAATCTACTCAAATCGCACTCTGTTTAGATTCCAGATAATTCGTTCCTCATTTCTGGAATGACGATATGAATCATCCAATACTGGCTCTGATAACTTTTACTGAGAGTTAAATGAAAAATAGATTACTCGACGATCGCCATGATGTCGTTTTCAGACATAATCAGAACTTCTTTGCCGTCGATTTTTTCAGTTTTCGTGCCGTAACCTTCAGCAAAGATAACGGTATCGCCAACTTTTACGTCCAACGGTTGCACTGAACCGTTTTCTAGAATGCGGCCTTTGCCGACAGCTAGAATGATACCGCGAGTCGATTTTTCTGCGGCAGAACCAGTTAGAACGATGCCACCAGCAGATTTAGATTCAACTTCTTGGCGCTCAACGATAACTCGGTCATGTAGAGGACGGATATTCATCGGTCTTATCTCCTGATAATTTCCATTTAAATTTTGATAGTTGCCACGATTAGCGTGGGTCAAACAATATGTTGGGGGCGATGTGAAAGATCCCAAGGGGGGAACGAAAAAATTGTGAGCTAAAGTGCAGATTCTCACCCCTCATCTTTCCCTGCTTTTCGTTTACTCGTATCCCGCATCTGTTTATCCTACGCTTTTGGTTTCTATCGGCGTTTTGCATGCAAGATAAGCACGGGCTATTAACTGCCCCAATTGAGAGTACATTGCGTACCATGACCATACCGACCATATTCGGTATGGTGGCGATCTTGATGTTTAACTTGGTCGATACCTTCTTTATCTCACTGCTCGGCACACAAGCACTTGCAGCAGTGAGCTTTACCTTTCCAGTCACCTTTGCCATCAACTGCATCACCATGGGGATTGGCATTGGCTTATCGACATGTATCGGTCGATTGCTTGGCCAAGGCAGCGCACAAAATGCAGCACGCTTTACCTGTCATGGCTTATTGCTGGCTCTGCTTCTGGTCGGCTGCGCGTCTACATTAGGTATTATCGCCTTAGAACCTATGTTTACCCTGCTAGGAGCAAAGCAAGAGTTGTTGCCGCTGATATCGGAATACATGTCGGTGTGGTATCTCGCGATCCCATTTTTGGTCATCCCCATGGCAGGCAACAGCGCCATTCGTGCCAGCGGCGATACTAAAACACCCGCCAAGATTATGCTACTGGCTGGCCTTATCAATGGCGTTTTAGATCCGCTACTCATCTTCGGGTATGGGCCTTTTCCTGAACTGGGGATTCAAGGCGCTGCGATTGCCAGTGGTTTCAGTTGGTTTGGTGCGTTGTGTGGCTCACTCTACGTATTGATGGTGCGAGAAAAACTGCTTGCGCCGCCTAAGCTGACAAACATCGTCAGTGACTGGCGACAGATCTTAAAAATAGGCACCCCAGCGGCTTTGTCTAACGCTCTGAACCCACTTGCCGGCGCTATCATCATGATGATGCTGGCCAAACAAGGGACTGAAGCCGTGGCGGCGTATGGCGCAGCGCAACGTATCGAGTCCATTCTTATCATTGTGTTGATGTCTCTTACTTCGGCGCTTACGCCTTTCATGGCGCAGAACTTTGGCGCAAACAACCCTCAGCGCAGTTTTAAGGCACTGTTTCTGAGTATGCGTTTTGCTGTGATGTTCCAAGGTTTGATTTTCTTAATGATGGTGCCGTTGAGCATCCCCTTAGCTGCCCTGTTCTCTCAAGAAGAATCCGTACGAGGCATTTTGTGGCATTACTTGTTGGTCGTCCCCTTTAGCTATGGATTCCAAGGTATTGTGATGATGCTGATCAGTGGAATGAATGCCATGCATCAACCACTCAAAGCCTTTCAATGGAGCTTCATGCGTTTGTTTGTGTTTACCTTGCCCTTTGCGTGGATAGGCAGCCAAATTGATGGTGTCGAAGGGTTGTTTATTGGTTTAGCCTTGGGGAACATCATGGGTGGTATTTCAGGGTATTGCTTTGCACTTCGTGTGAGGGCTAAAGCAGATGCGGGATACGAAGAGGGATAGTACAAACCAAAAACTGAAAGACAAACGCTGACTACGCAGCGCTTAGTCCATCTTCGTTATATTTATGTCGCTAGAGCAAAGTTGATCGTATTTACCTTCGCTAGATTAACGTTCTGTTTTGCTTGCCACAGATCATAGTGATCCTGCATTGTTAACCAACTCTCCGGGGTTCTACCCAGTGACTTAGAAAGACGTAAAGCCATTTCAGGAGAAACTGCACTTTGGCCTTTAAGAACACGATTCAGCGTAGAAGGGGATACATCAAGCTGCTTTGCAACAAAACGACAGCTATAACCAAACGGTTCCATATATAGGTCATAAATAAACTCACCTGGGTGAGGAGGGTTGTGCATACTCATTAGTGATAATCCTCATAATTTAAAATATAGGCATTACCATCAATAAATTCGAAAGTAATACGCCAATTACCATTTACTGTGATTGACCAAATACCATCTCTATCCCCTTTTAATGGGTGAAGCTTAAAGCCAGGTAGATCAACATCATCAATAATGGTTGCAGTATCTATAGCTGCCAACTGCATCCTAAGCTTACGCTCATGCTTAGCTTGAATACCGGCTTCACTGCCAGTCTCAAAAAACTTTTTGAGACCTTTATGCTTGAATGTTTTAATCATACAGAGAGTGTAGCGTGTTGCGCATCATGAATCAAATTTCAAGCAGCTTAAGAGCAGATTCGGGTAAACGGGATGCGAAGAGCCTCAAAAACAGATACGAGATTCGAAGAGCTTGAGAGCAGAAAAAGACTAAAAGAAGGAAGATGACATGGAAGACACCACTTACAAAATGCTTTATGACGCACCAATTGGCAAGATGATCATTGTGAGCAATGGTGTGTCGCTTATTGAAATTGACCATGTAAATCACGAAGAGCTAATGATTAGCAATCCAGATGACCTTTGCCAACTGGCAGCGAAACAGTTAGATGAGTACTTCGCAGGTCAACGAATAGAATTCGATTTGCCATTAAGAGCGATAAAAGGCACTGAGTTTCAAAAAGTAGCTTGGCAGGCTTTAACAACCATTCCTTATGGCGAAACCATCAGTTACGGTGAACAAGCAAAGAGAATGGACAACCCAAAAGCAGTAAGAGCTGTGGGTGGTGCAAATGGCAAGAACCCATTTAGTATTGTTGTGCCTTGCCATAGAGTCATCGGCGCGAATGGCACATTAACCGGCTACACCGGCGGTATGAATCGCAAAGAGTGGTTACTGGATTTTGAGCGTTCGGTTGTAGATAGAACGCAATAAGCCTTACCTCGCTAGATCAATAATATAAAGTTTCACCATCAAGAAGCGCCATTATCACCAGACAACATATAGTCTATATTTAAAATTTCATACAAAGAGGTGATGGTAATGTCCACTGATACGATTGAATCTTATGAAGATCGAAAGCGTAGAGATGGAGCTATAGCGCTAATGAAACTATTATCGTTTTCTATTGATGATAAAAAACATGGCCGAGTCAATTCAGGTACTCAGATTCGAGATAAACTGGCAAAACGTAAACAATCGGTTCAAGAATCAACATCACCGTTACGCTGATAATAATACGTTCGGTTACTTTAGTTTAATCCCATAAGTGTCAATATGGGCAAGTAACTCGCTTGATGTAATTCTATGCTTAACGAGCAAGTCAACCTTGAATGGAAGCGACGACTGTTCTAAACGATCTTGCAAGCCTGCGACGACACTTAACGAAATCCCATGCCCCTCGATAACAATATCGATGTCGGAGTTATCTTTATAAGTTCCAAGGGCTCTAGAACCGAATACCCAGGCATGAATGACTAAAGCATGATTCAAAACAATATCCTCAATCAGCTTATACTGATGAGGCTTAAGGCCGACCGAGTCTGGTTTACCCAAATAACTATCGATCACATTTAACCTCTTGTTCGCATTGACCCTCTTGATCACATTTAAGCTTTAAATAGAGTGTGACTTGCCCTATCACTGGTGAAAATGACTCTAAGATCAGTGACTGAGCTTCAAGGTCATTTTCCTCATCATAGGTGTGGGACAATAAATTTCGTTTTATGAGTGCTTCAAGCATAATCTCACACTGCTCCGAAGACAGGTGCTTAGCTTCTAAGGCCGTACGAAAAACGCTCCTCGGCGAAGCCACATCAAACCCTTCAAACTCAAGTAAGTCTTTAAGGGTCTTCCATGTCAGTTCGAAAGAAAATTCAAAAGTTTGTACTAACCCAGCGAGCTCTAACTCATTGTAGCTATCTTGTGAGCACGCTCTCTCAAGCCTTTGCTGCGCTTTCATTAAGTTTTGCAGTCGTTGCTTCCAACGGTCTGGGTTTGAGTTCATATAAACAGCCTAGAGATAAGGTAAAAGATAAGTATAGTATGAGCCTTAAGCTACCTAATCATTCAAGCAATGTCACTCTTTCGATATTCATCAAGGCCGTTCTTTTCGTCTTTTATTTAAGGTCGTGCCCTTCTGTTCCCCTCTGCATATTTCTCTCACCCAATTCCTGCCCTTAAGCTCTTCGTATCCCGTTTACTCGCATCCCGCATCTATACTCAAATTCCAGATACAAAAAAACGGCCACACTCACGCGTAGCCGTTCTAGTATTCGATGAAAGTTATAAGTGATTACTTAACGATCACATCGCCTGACATCTCAGCAGGGATTGCGATACCAGACAAAGAAAGCATCGTTGGTGCAAGGTCAGACAGTTTACCGCCCTCTTTGAACTCAACGTCTTTGCTACCTACGTAGATAAGTGGCACTGGTAGGTTAGTGTGCGCCGTGTGGATGCCGCCCGTTTCTGGGTTTACCATCATTTCCGCGTTACCGTGGTCAGCTGTGATAAGCAGTTGGCCATCGGCTTCTTTGATTGCTTCAACCACTTTACCCAGACATTCGTCTAGCGACTCTACCGCTTTAACCGCTGCATCATAAACGCCAGTGTGGCCAACCATGTCACAGTTAGGGAAGTTACAAACGATAGCGTCGTATTTGCCGCCTTTGATCGCTGCAACTAACTTTTCAGTTAGCTCTGGTGCGCTCATTTCTGGCTGTAGGTCGTAAGTTGCTACTTTTGGAGAAGCAACAAGTTGACGCTCTTCACCTTCGAACTCGTCTTCGATACCGCCATTGAAGAAGAAAGTAACGTGCGCGTATTTCTCTGTTTCAGAGATACGTAGCTGCGTTTTACCTTCCTTCGATAGCCATTCACCGTAAGTGTTCTCTAGAGAAGCCGGTGGGAATGCACATAGAAGCGGGATGTCTGCTGCGTATTGAGTCAGCATCACGAAATCGATCGCTGGGAATACGTTACGAGCAAAACCATCGAAATCAGGAACGAATGCACGTGTGATTTCACGAGCACGGTCGGCACGGTAGTTCATGAAGATAACTGCATCGCCATCTACGATAGCGGCAGACTCTTCGCCTTCTGCTTTGATTTCAGTCGCTTTTACAAACTCATCGTTTTCATCACGAGCGTAAGCCGCTTCTAGGCCAGCAACCGCTGTATCAAACGTGAATTCTGCTTTTGCTTGAGTCAGCAGGTCGTAAGACTCTTGAACGCGATCCCAGTTGTTATCACGGTCCATTGCGTAGTAACGACCAATAAGCGAAGCCACACGGCCTTTACCTAGCTTAGCGAACAGTTCTTGGAAGCGTGCTAGTGTGTTTTCTGCGCTACGTGGCGGCGTATCACGGCCGTCTAGGAATGCATGCAGGTAGATTTTCTCTGCGCCACGCTCTGCTGCCATTTCAACAGCTGCGTAGATGTGATCTTCATGAGAGTGAACGCCACCTGGAGACATAAGGCCCATGATGTGAACCGCTTTCTCAGCTTTCACCGCTTTATCGATAGCGTTCACTAGCGTTTCAGTTTGGCCGAACTCACCATCTGAAATTGACTTAGTAATACGAGTAAGATCTTGGTATACCACGCGACCCGCACCAATGTTGGTGTGACCCACTTCAGAGTTACCCATTTGGCCATCAGGTAGGCCTACATCTAAGCCAGAAGCCGAGATTAGCGTGTTAGGTTGGTTAGCAATAAGACCGTCTAAAACTGGAGTCTTAGCGTTCGCGATAGCGTTGTCTTGGTTGTCTTCACGGTAACCGTAACCGTCAAGGATCACTAGAGCCATTGGCTTCTTAGCTGACATAGGACTGACCTCGTTCAATTCAAAATAAATCGGTATAAAAACAAATTAGCGTAATTTTACTACAGTTTACAGTCAAAACTGTAGTGGAAGATCAAGAAAGGGCGCAGGTAGGATGATCGAATGTGAAAAAAAGCGTCATTTTGTGTTTAAGGCACCTACAAAGCTTAAGCAATAATACTAGCCAAAACATCGTAGCCACCATTCTTAATCAACGTTCAATTACATACTAAAACCAAATGTCACATTCAAAATGCACAGAACAAAACATACTCAACCAGGTGTACATATTGATAGTTTTAGCGTAAGATACACGCAAATAAACTCCTACAAAAAATTGGCTAGAGTTCATTATGTTATTAGAGCTATCATTTGTTGGCTTCTTCTCCTTTTCCTCACTCTTTTTGATGAGAAAAGTGGCAAAATCCATTGGCTTAGTGGATAAACCGAATGAGAGAAAGTTACACACTGGTGCGATCCCATTGGTAGGTGGTATAGCGATCAGCTTAACCATTGGCCAATTCATCGTTACCCATCCAGACGTCATCCCGCATAGCCCACTCTTTTTAGCTTCTGTTATTGCTCTTATTATTATCGGGGCGCTTGATGACAAATTCGACATTAGCTTCAAAATACGACTGGTGGTGCAAGCAATTCTCTCCATCGGCATGATGTATTTCGCCGACATTCGATTAGATAACATTGGTAACCTGTTTGGTACTGGCGACCTGCATTTAGGCTTCCTGAGCCCTGTAGTAACCATACTCGCAGTGATTGGCGCGATTAACGCGTTCAATATGGTCGACGGCATTGATGGATTGTTAGGTGGGCTTGCTATTGTAACTTTTGGCGGTATCGCCGTTTTACTTCAAGTCGACAGCCAACATGGCTTAGCGTATTTATGCGTGGTGTTCATTGTCGCAACCATTCCTTATATCTTAATGAACTTAGGCATTCTTGGGCGAGAGCGTAAGGTCTTTATGGGCGACGCTGGCAGCATGATGATTGGCTTTACTGTGATTTGGTTACTGCTGGGCGCAAGCCAAGATCCATCAGAAGCTATGATGCGACCGATTACTGCACTGTGGTTAATTGCTGTTCCGCTGATGGACATGGCTGCCATCATGTTCAGACGCGTACGCCGCGGTGACTCCCCTTTCAAGCCCGACCGTGAACACCTACACCACATCTTCCAACGCCTTGGTTTTACATCGCGACAAACCCTGGCCATCATTTGTGCTATCGCAAGTAGCTTCGCTGGCTTCGGTATCTACGGAGAGTTCCTAGAAATTGCTGAATCGACCATGTTCATCCTGTTTATGATGTGTTTTGCTTCATACACTGTAGCTATGAGCTATGTTTGGCGCATCACCAGCTGGATTAGAAGTTTGCGCAACCTTCCAGAAAAACTCTACTAGTGATTAACAGTGTATTAATGGCTTAGGTTTTCAAGTGAAGATGATTAATAGCAAAAGCACTCAAGTCTAAAACTTCTCAAGCTAAACGCAAAAGAGCCCAATCTCGATATAAGATTGGGCTCTTTTTCTATATTTGTCTTAGTTTGAGCTATTGTAACTTAACTGCTTTAACTCTCTAATTTACCCAGCTAAGCACTGCGATAGTAGACTTGTCCGTTAACGACACATCAAACTATTTCGCTTCTAACTTCTTCCACTTTCTTACTATCTTCGCCATCTTAAATGAATGCGTCATCCAGTAGGTGTGGAATAAGAAACACACAACAATGGTGTAGAACATGATGAACTCTGGTACTTGGAAGTATTCACCTAATAAACCTAGGGTGGAATAAATCAACTGTACCGAACAAATCACCACAAGCGATTCGCGTGGTGTGAAACCGATGCGTTGCATGATGTGGTGAAAATGCTCGCGATCCGGTTTAAACGGAGAATGCCCCTTACGAATACGACGGATCATAATGGCCATCATATCAATCAAAGGCACCGCAATTAACCACAATGCCGTCACCGGACGAATCGTATAGTGGCCGTGTTCAGGCTGTGTTCCTCGGATTAAAATCCAGATCACGAGAAAGCCGATCATCATGCTACCGGCATCGCCCATAAACACTTTACGTAGTTTGCCAAAATACCCCAAATTAAACAGCACGAAGGGAAGTAAGATAACCACCATCACTGCCATAAAGAAGGTATAAAACTCAAGGCCATGGGCATAGAACAGCACACCTAACGAGGCAAACACCACTATGCTTAAACCACCCAATAGCCCGTCAATACCATCAACCATGTTAAAAGCGTTAATTGCACCGATCACAGCTAATATGGTAACAACATAATCGATGGCAACCGGAAAGTCCCAAACACCAAACCCAAACGCATTACCAACATGAGAAAGCGTTAGCCCGGTATAATGCATTACGATCAGCGTCAAGACAGCTTGCACACCCATGCGAAGTTTAAAACTGATATCGAAGCGGTCATCTGCCACACCGATCAGCACCAGTATCGTTAAGCACGTGGCGATTACCTCTATGTTATTGATTTCTGACGCACTCACGTAGAAGAAGTACAACAAGGTAATACAAAGGGAAATACCGCCCACCAAAGGGACCACACCCTCATGATGTTTTCTAGCATTCGGTTTATCAACTAAGCCAATGGCGTAGCCCACTTTGCGCATGCAGTACAACACCGCCAACGAAAGGAAGAAGAACAGAGAAAGTTCGACAAAGTATTCAAACAATGACATTAATTTAAGCCTTGGGGTTTGTTATTAAATAGTATTTTTATTGCGCTTTTTACAAATAAACCAAGATCTCCACCTATTGGGAAGGATCAAGCTTGAAGTAAAACTGTCTCAATTCCGTCTCAGCACTGAGACACTCATCAGACTAAGTGATGGTTTTTATAATGAAAAAGAGGATCACAAAGGATCCTCTCTAATAGGTGAGACGATCAGTAAAGTGAAAGAGTAGTTAACTCTCTTGATCAATGATCCTTGGATCTGTTCCCCTAATCAAATCAATTGCTTGATATGAAACCAATCTGTGTAGATACCTATGTTTCTAGCTCTTTAAATATGGGAATGTTTATTCGATTTCTCTGCAGAGAAGTTCGGAAATGCTTTGGCAAATTCAGGGTTAAATGGGCCTTCTTTGACTTCAAGTAAAAGCGCTTTTTTACTAATACATTCAACGCTATGGATTTCATGGGGCAGGATCGTAACCATCATAGAGTCTTGACCTTCACCTAAGTATCTCGATGATATGATCTCGCCAGATTTAGCATAATTGTCCCCCCTCACAACACCTTGTAAAACAGTGAACAGCTCCCACTGATGTGGAAGCTCATGATAATGAGGCTCAACATAGCTACCACGTACCATAGCGATAACTAAACGTTGCACCTTATCTTCATAACTCGCATGTAAGTTAAGGTGAGATCGTCTCCTTGATGATTTCTCTGCTAGTACAAATAGCTCATCGAATCTAGATGTCAGTAGACGCTCCATGCACACTACATTAGCTTCTTCTTAAATTAAGTTCTAAACTCTTAGCAATACTTTCAACAGAAAATTCGGCTTTTAGTAGTTCATATGCAGATGAACCCATCGCTTGTCGAGTGTTTAAATCCATCAATTTCATTGCATTTTTGACTAACGCTTCGTCTTCGCCATTAACTGTAATAAGGCCTGCTTCGTTATTGTTTACAATATCCAGCAAGTCATTTCCGGCATTAACACTACCTAAAATAGGCAACGACTGAACCATGTAGCCTAAAAGTTTACCAGGGAAGTTGTGCGCCGTATGGTTCGCAGCTAAAGAGAATAAACCAACGTCCATTTCAGCTAGAATTTCTTTGAATTCATCTTGATTCACGGATGGTAAATAAGAGAAATTAGTGAGATTCCAATCTGATGCCTGTTGATTTATCAATTCAACTTCATCCCCTTGACCGACGAACAGAAAATGCGCATCATGGTAGGGTTGCATCGCTTTGGCAAGTCGCATCAAGTTGCCCATATCTTGAGCATGCCCTATGTTACCGCCGTAGAAGAAAACGACCTTGTTTTGAAGACCTAACTTTCTTTTATACCGCCCTTCTTCTCGGCTCTCATGAGGCTCAAGAGACGCCCAATTACGCATTATCTCAGTTGGATATCGACCATCCGTCAAATCATTGAACAACTCTAGATTCTTCTCAGACATTAAGCCAATCGTATCTGCTTGCTGATAAGATTGAGCTTCAAAAAATCGAAAATAACGCTCAATGGCAGAACCTTGCTTAACTATTCCAGCATCAATAACCCATTGAGGGAATAAATCTCTTAAAATCAAGTACGAAGGGCACTGACAACGGCTCTTTATTTTTTTAACCAAGTTCCCAAAAAAAATGGAAGGCGAATAATAAATGACTCCATCAAAGGTGTCTGGTGCAACATTATTGGATATTGCTCTCCAGGCTTTGGTCGATAATAGCGTTTCGTTTATTGCCCTTTTGACTTTACCAACATCCTTGATAGCGCCACTCGAAAAGCGCCAAACAGTTACACCATCATACTCGGAAATTTCTAACTGAGATTTTTGCTCTACGGCTGGTGTAATCACTGTCACTTGATGCCCCATATGTACAAATTGCTTTGCTAACTCATGAAACATTTTGGCTGCCACACGTGTGCTGTGTGGCAGGTAGTCATCAATAATTAACGCTAAGTGCATTACTGTTTCTTCCAAATAACGCGGTTAACATAATCGGTATAGCTTAGAATTGTGCGAAGTACTTTGTCAGAAACATTTGGTGCAATATAGTCAGCGACTTTGTTCAACAAACGATCTTCGCCTCTTGGTTGATCACCCAAGATTTCAATCGCTTGTAGAATTCGCTCTACACTCATCCCAGTAAACATCACAGCCCCCTCTTCAAACCCTTCAGGTCGTTCTTGAGCTTCACGGATGTTAATAGCAGGGAAGTTTAAAATCGAAGACTCTTCTGTAATCGTACCGCTATCACTAAGTACGACTTTCGCTTCTTTCTGTAGACGAATGTAATCACTAAACCCAAGTGGTTTCATCAAATTCACTAGAGGGTGGAACTCTAGGTTTAATAGCTCAATCTTCTTTCTTGTTCTAGGGTGAGTAGAAACAATAATAGGCAGATTATACTTTTCAGCAATCGTATTTAGAGCGAGAACATAATTGTTAATGTTGCGCTCAGAATCTACGTTTTCTTCACGGTGCACACTGACTAAGAAGTACCCTTCACTTACTAACTCAAGACGCTCTAGCACATCTGAATTAGAGATTCTTTCTTCGTAATGATTTAATACCTCATCCATCGGGCTACCTGTTTTAACGATTAAGTCCGGGCTAATGCCCTCTCGCAACAGATAGTCACGAGCAATATCGCTGTATGGCATGTTTACATCAGAAATATGGTCGACAATCTTTCGATTTATCTCTTCTGGAACACGTAAATCAAAGCATCGGTTACCCGCTTCCATATGGAAAATAGGAATCTTTTTACGCTTAGCCGAAATAGCAGAAAGCGCACTGTTAGTATCACCTAGGATCAACATAGCTTCAGGCTGAATTTCTTCAAACATCTTATCGGACTTACTAATAACCTGAGCCATAGTTTCAGCCGCAGTACCGCCAGCACACTCTAGAAATACATCAGGAGAACGGATACCAAGATCATCAAAAAAGATTTGGTTCAATTCATAGTCATAGTTTTGACCAGTATGAACTAACGTATGATCCGTGTATTCATCCAGCTTAGCGATTGTACGTGAAAGACGAATGATTTCTGGGCGAGTGCCTACGACGGTTACTACTTTTAATTTACTCATAGTTATATCTCTTATTGTAATCAGTGTGCATCAATGCTATCAACTCATCCCAACTTGGTGGTACGAATCCTGTCTCTTCGCGGAACTTTGTTGAATCAAGAGAGCGATCCAACACAAAGTCTTCAAACCTTTCAATTTCAATCTGCTTATTGTAGACATGAGCAACTTTTGAGATCAAAGAGTGCTTATCGATAGGATCTACGGATAATTGATACAGGCCAGAAAGGGATGAATCAGGAAGTACATAATCTGCAAGGACTTTTGCAACATAGGCCGTAGGTAGGCCGGAAAAGACAGCTTTCGAGAAGCCTCTTACAGAGCCTTCTTGACTTAAGAACCAATCAATTAAGCTTACCGAAGACTTTAGTTCATGACCTATGATTGAGGTACGTAAAGTGATATGTTTACCATAATCCACTTCACCAAGGCACTTTGACTTACCGTAAAGATCTGTAGCAGTTGGCAAATCTGTTTCTGAATAATTTCCCGCGGCACCATCAAAGACACAGTCCGTTGAAAAGTGAACTAAACGTGCTTGAATGGAATCACAAAGCTGCGCAATTTTATGTGGAAGTAAAGCGTTGACCTCAATAGCCTCAACGTGTTGCTTAGAAACATCATGCTGCTTGATTAAGCCAATACAATTGATGACAACATCTGGTTTAACTGCTAAGACTGCTCTTTCCAAAGTTTTGAAATCTTTAACATCTATATTAGGGAGTAATTTATCCGCTGATGGAAAAAAGTTTTCCAAGCCATTTATGGTGCGAACGGTGCCATAAACGTCGAGATTTGATAACTCAGAAAGATTTGAAAAGATGCTATACCCCAACATCCCTGTCGCCCCAATAACAATAACTTTCACGTTACACACCTTCTGGAACAATAAGGTTACCTGCTTCAATTTCACGAATAAAATCAAGCTTTCTTAGCAACTGCTTCATGCCTTCAACATCTAATCGTTCAGTGTTGTGCGAGTTATAATCTTCAACTTTAGAAAGATCTTTTTCGCCTTCCTCAAAATACTTAGAGTAGTTAAGGTCACGATTGTCTGCTGGTACTCGATAAAAGTCACCTTGGTCCTGTGCCACAAACATTTCTTCACGGCTACATAACGCTTCGTATTGCTTCTCACCATGGCGAGTACCAATTATATTTACGGGGTGGTTTGGCTTATCCATAATGTCTAAAATAGCTTGAACAAGCACTTGAATTGTTGCTGCTGGGGCCTTTTGAACAAAAATATCGCCATTTGACCCATTGTTAAACGCATGAAGAACGAGATCGACCGCATCATCAAGAGTCATCATGAAACGTGTCATATTTGGATCAGTGATAGTGATCGGCTCCCCGTTTACGACTTGACGTATAAACAATGGGATAACTGATCCACGAGAGGCCATGACGTTGCCATAACGAGTACCTGAGATAGTAGTATTAGTATTCTCTAGGTTACGACTTTTGGCCACAATGACCTTTTCCATCATTGCTTTAGAAATACCCATCGCATTGATAGGATATACTGCCTTATCAGTACTTAAACAAACTACTCGTTCAACACTGTGATTAATAGCAGCCTCTAAAACGTTCTCTGTACCTAGGACATTTGTTTTAACTGCTTCTAGGGGATAAAACTCACAAGAAGGCACTTGCTTCAACGCAGCAGCATGATAAACATAATCAACACCACGCATAGAGTTTGAAACACTTTGGTAATCACGTACATCACCAATGTAAAATTTCAACTTATCGGATTGAAAGTGCTTACGCATATCGTCTTGCTTTTTCTCATCACGAGAAAAAATACGAATTTCTTTAATATCAGTATCTAAAAAACGACGTAAGACAGCATTACCAAATGAACCGGTACCGCCTGTAATTAAAAGAGTTTTATCGCTAAACATTATTTTCCTACCATTTCAGTTAGCTTTCGCCATGTATTATCAGCTGTTTGTTTCCAGAGATATGAGTTTCTCAATTCTTTTGAGTTTTGTCTAAGATTATTAAGTTCACCTTCATTGCTAAGAACCCTAACCATCTCACTTGAAATACTTTCTGGATCATTCTCATTGAAATAACCACATGCATTTCTGCCAAACTCTGGCATCGGAGATGTAGATGAAGAAAGAATAGCCGCCCCAGAACCAATAGCCTCAATGAGTATATTGGGGCAATTTTCACATGAAGATGGAAAAATAAATAGTGAGCATGATTTGTAGTAAATAGGCAACTCATTGTACGGAACCCTACCTTTGATAACCACATTATCCGACAAATTATTTTCTTTGATAAACTTGACACATTGGCTATAAGCGGGCTCCATTTCTTCACCAATTATTATCAATTTATGCTTAAACTTTAAGCTTTCACTCATCAAGTGATAGGCTTTAATTAAGTTAAGGTGATTTTTATAACTCTCAAATCGTGACACATAAAGAAGTGAGTTATCTATTGATATCGATTCATCAGGTATGAAGTTATCTGAAACACCATGATAAATAACACTTGAGTTAGAGCATGACATGTACTTTTTAATCACATCTCGCGCATATTTTGATATAAATATTACGTGATCAGATTGGGACATTGTTCTAAGCATTAACGCTTTCAAAATCCAATTCTTAACTTTAGACAAGTTATTACTTTCACTCTGAAGTGCATTCTTATCAAAAGGTAACATGTTTCTAAACATCGTCACCTTAGGTACACCAAATGTGAAAATATTAAAGTCCATCCCCCCTGGAGAGAATAAAACTGAAACATTTAGCCTAGATAAAAGAAAGGGAAGCCAAAAGAATTCCCAAAATGCACGACATAAAATATTTTTATTTGCAAATCCCGCCTCAATGTAATGAACATTATCCGACTCAGGCAAAATAGATTTATCCGGACAAACAATATAAACGTCAACATCACCTGGCAAGTTTACAAGCAAGTTTCTAATGTACGTCTTCCCACCGCCCAACTTAGCAGAAAGAGCATTTATAAATATATAATTAGGTTTCATATTACACTTTTAACTTAATAAAAAAATAAGTATATCACTCTTAATGATTTATATTATCTACCGAGAAAGCCTACTAAGCGAACTAATATCTGTAAGTTTGTTAAGCTTGTGCCCCAATTTAACTTCCAAAACCAAATAGCTTATATAACCAAAAATGACACTCGCAAAAAACATAGTAAATACTAATGCATAATTTTCAACAGCACCAATATCTAAAGACAAGAAGAAAAATATCTTAGCTATAACATTAATTACAAGTACATGGCTAAGGTATATTGAGTACGAGCTATTTCCAATCATAACAAACACATTGGGGACAAACTTTTTCTTACTCTCAAATACAAGCAGGGATAAAACTAACAATGAACATGGCAGCGAAAAGAGCAATGTCCTAGAAAGATGCCCTGGCGCATGAATATAATAAGCCTCATATAGAAAATAAACTATAAATGGAAATGCGACGACATATGTATATACTAATGCGGGGTTGATTTTAGAAAACTTATCCTTAAAACTAAAGTAAGCAGAACCAATATAAACACCAATGATAAACTCAATTGTTAAAGGGCTAAGCGCTAAAGTTAAAAAAGATCCCTTATCAACAAGATACCAATCTAAGACTAGTACCAATGAGCCCCATAAAAATAACAATAGATTTAGTGAACCCCTGGAAAACAATAGAAAAAATGAAAACACCAAATAAAAGTACATTTCATGAATCAATGTCCATCCCACTGCTAATATTGGTTGATTTAAATCAGGAATTAATAATAACGATGACCATAAACTGTACTCTGCCCCCGAAAATACCATGTTAGGAAAAAAAGCCGCAAAAACCAGTAAAATGATACTAAAAACCCAATATGGTGGGTATATTCTTACGGCTCTTTTTCTTAAAAAATCAACCATATTGAAGAATGTATCTCTCTTATCAATATTCACGGTTGTTATATACATAATAAATCCGCTAATAATGAAAAATATATCTACCCCAACAAAACCTGAAAGGACAAAATCGGGAATAACTGTATCAGAGTAATAATTCTCTTCTACACGAAACATATGTGTAAACAAAACTAGCAACACAGCCATTCCACGTAAACCTTGAATATTAACATTCATATAAGATAAACCTTACTGGCACTTGAGTATATTATTTAAACGTTCACACTGATTTCTGTAATCGAACTCTTTTGAGGTATTGAAACCTTCATAACCAACTTTTTTCAATTCATCATAGTTTGAAATTACTTTTGATAAGCATTCTGTTAATGAATCGATAGAATCAGGTTTTACCAAAAAACCATTTACACCGTCAGTTATATAATCAGGCACATCTCCTAGGTGGCTACAAACAACTGGCTTACCCGTAAATAAAAAGTCACCTAATTTTGAAGGTATATACCCAACTGCTCGTTGGTCATCTAATTTAGGAATAACAAGAACATCAGACTCATTTAAAAGTTTTACAGCTTCAAGGTTAGTTTTTGGAGGTAGTATTTCAACGACAGAACCAAGATTATAATTTTTCACCATCTCGTGTAATTCATCAGTGTACTGCTGTGAAGCGCTTGGACCCACAATAATTAAGCGATGTTCTACCCCTACCTCTATTAACTGCTTAGCTGCTTTTACTAAAAGAGTAACGCCGTTACTTTCACTGAGAGCACCAGCATATATCACACGTCTAGGAGTATTTTCACCTATATTTGAATTACTATTTTTCTCACAGTCCATCAATATAGGGAGAACTATGGTTCTTGATTTTTTTCTAACATATTGCTTGTATACCTTTTCATGCTCACGAGAGATGATAATCAGAACATCACATACTTTCCCTAGAGCCCATACTGAAAGGTCTTCACTCATACTTCTTAGCGAATGCTCACTATGAATTAGTCTTTGTGGAAACTCATTTAATATTAAAACCGTTTTCTTTCTAAAAAATATAGAAAACAAGAAGACAGGAATTGATAAGTAAACAGGAAGTCTATCAACCACTATTTTTTCAGCGTAAGTGTGCTGCATTAGCAATTTAAAGAAAAGAATCCAAGGAGCAAGTAAAGCCTTGTAAATCACTAATAACTTACCGTTAAGTTTAACCTTTGAATATAAGTTATCTAGGTCATCTGTACGCGCTTCTTCTCCTCGCTCATACTTATACGAGATAGTCTTGAAGTGACAGCCTGTCTCTTCAAGTCCTTTTTTAATAAATCGTGTTCTAATTTCTGACGCGTCACCACTATCAAAACCTGAACTTATATGACCAATTAGTAGCAAATTCAAAACAAACCTCTTATCTAAGTCTTACTTTACTTAGAACCTTAATTAAAACAACCGGAATTAACACATACAAAATAAATGTATAGTAGGTGTAGGCAAATTCAGAGTATGGGTACCTACCAACAGCAAGTATCAAGTAAATATAAACAATCACTACCGTATAATTATTATCATTATTTCTTAGCCTCAGCATCCTTCGATATAAAAACATACCAAAGAAGTAACTTATTATTAATGATATAAAACCAAAAACTGTACCTGGAATCATGCCGAAATTTAACACGCCTTCAGCTACTGCGCCTGTCGCCAAATTAGAACGCCCTTCCCATCGATTACCCGTATACAGCTTTGTAAAAGCTACGCCTCCCGAATCAAATTTTTGAGGGAAAATAGCTCTAGGTATGAAGTTTGTTATAGTAGCCAGGTAGGTCGTTCCCATTGTTAATTCACTAACCTCTTGAGTATGAATTAACTCTAATGGAATAAGCCCATACTTAAAGTGAGTCGAACTAGTCTCTAAGCTATCACCTTTAATTTTAACTTGATTATCTGTCGTATCTAATGAATTTCTCACGCCTCCTATTAGTGCAGATAAACAAATTATTGCTACAAAAAAAGGAAACAACTTACGAAGATTAAGCGGCTTACATATGTAGTTATATGCAATGATTTCAACCAATATAGTAATTAAAAGAAAGCTGCGCGATCCAGAAAGCAATGCCATACATACAAAAATGACAAAGTGAGCTATAAATAGCTTCTTATGAAATAGTGATACACTTTTTGAACTCAATAAATATGTGAAATATATTACATTTATAGTCGCAACAATGCTATTTAAAACTAGTATGTAACCCTTACCCTTATAGTACTCCACCCTAAGTGCTATATTGCTTATATAGTTAAATATATTCCCAAATTCAATTATCACTACAATTTGATTTACTATCGATACTGATGAAATCAACCAAATACATAGAACTACTTTTCCTGATAAAGTTCTTACTCCTGTACCAGAAAAGTCTAACTTATTATTCTGTTTGTCATAAATGGAGAAGGAAAGGACGATTAGACATTGAATAAGATAAGTGCAAATAATTAAAATATCATATTCACCAAAATAAACATCTAAAAAGAAAACAACATTAAACAGGATGTAAACCTTAGATGGCGAGAATACATCCGAGTTATTATTAATAGAGATAAAAACAGAGGCTATAGTTACTACGGCGCACAATGTTAATAACAAAGTTTCCATTAAAAACTCACAGTAATATATTAAACAATGTTTAAATAGCAGTAAACAACATTAGCTAATACAAACAAAGTATATAGGGAAAAGGCAGACTTATTAATCACTACGCTAGAGGTAGATGTAGAATAATACCATGTTGATACAATCATTCCAAAAGTACCTACTATTGAAGCAACCAACATGTAAAACATATTTGTAGATATTAGCATTAGCGGGATCATAACGGCTGAAGAAATTACGTATGAATAAGTAATATACTTTGTCTTTTTAGATAATTTAATGCCTGACTCAAAAATCTCTTTCATCGCTAGCATTTCAAATGGAATAATGGCTAATGTTACATAATACGCTGAATCATGAAACTCTGAACCAAAGTAGTTACTAATTACATACTTAGCAAGAATTACCACTATTATGTGTATAATGACAACAGAAAAAATCATGTAACTGATTAATGAATTTATTTTTCCGTTTAGATTTTTATCATGTTCATTTTTGTATAAAAATGGATTCCATACCATACTGAGTGCTAGCATCATAAACTGAAATGGTGCCGCAAACTTTGCAGCTAATGACAAATTAGCGACAGCATATGTGCCGAGTATTGCTAAAATTATAAATTTATTTCCATACTGAAAGACAAAGCTTGCAATCCTTGCCGGAAATTGAGGTAAAGAAAAATCAAACAGCTCTTTAACGTTTTCTAATTTTAACTTGAAATCGACTTTAACTTTAAATAATAAATAAGCTGAAGTAATCATAAAGCAAACTACCCAGCCAAGAAATATACCTAAAAAGTACCCAAAACTCCCCATGTCATGATTAATAATAAAAATATAACCTAACAGTACTGAGATGACAACTTGGGATATATTACTTATAGCAAAGGTTATTTTTCTATCGATAAACCTTAAATAAATCAGATTAATCGTAGACAAATTCGCAAAAAATATAGTGATTGCGCACAGTATAATTGAGCTGGATTCATCAACACTTCCAAATAGTATCGAGGACACCTGTGAAGACAATGAGATTATGATAATAGCTGAAACTGATGATAGACTGGCTATCATCAGTGTTACTGTACTATATAAATTACTATGGCTTTCTGTGCTATAAAAGAATCGTTGGAATGAGCTTTCCAACTGGGCAAGGCCAAAGATTATAGCCAAATTAAAGAATGCAAATACAACTTCAATTCGACCAAACTCTTCTGCACCTAACTTACTCAAAAAAACCGGAAGTACTAATAACGGCAATATTCTAGCTATACCTGCACTTCCACCATAAAAAACCAAAGAATTTAAAAAGCTTCTACCCATTTAGGAAACCACAATACCACGGCATCGATTCCGCTATTCCCGCTGAAATATCATACTTTGGCTCATAACCCAACTTGCTTTTAGCTTTACTAATATCAGCTTGTGAGTGGCGTACATCTCCAGCTCTGAATTCACGATATGCAGGTTCAGAAGAATACCTAACACCATTATTAGACAACTCATTCTTAAGTGCATTAAACAACGTATTCAATGTGGTTCTATCACCTACCGCACAGTTATACACTTCGCCTAACGCTTCTTCTGACCCGGTTGCAGCCAACACATTCATTTGAACCACATTCTCTATATAGCAAAAGTCTCGGCTTGTTTCTCCATCACCATTAATGAATACATCTTCATTATTAATCATTGCCAATGTCCATTTAGGAATAACCGCAGCATAGGCACCATTTGGGTCTTGTCGACGACCAAATACATTAAAGTAGCGTAAGCCCGTCGCTTTAAAGCCATAAGTCCTTGCATATACAAAAGCATAAACTTCATTTACATATTTAGTAACCGCATATGGAGAAAGAGGCTTACCTATGTTTTCTTCCACTTTCGGTAATGCTGGATGATCACCATAAGTAGAGCTGCTCGCAGCATATGTAAAGCTTGCCACCCCTTCTTCCTTAGAAGCTTGTAGCATATTTAAAAAACCAGTAATGTTTGCAGCATTTGAAGTAACAGGATCCGCAATTGAGCGTGGAACAGAACCTAATGCAGCTTGGTGCAATACGTAATCAACCCCTTTCACAGCAGTCTCACATGTGGCGTAGTCTCGAATGTCACCTTCAATAAAACGAAACTTATCCCACTGCGTTTCAGTCACTAAGTTTTTTACTTCATCCAGGTTATGCTGATGACCCGTTGCAAAGTTATCTAAGCCAACTACAGTCTGGTTGAGTTTTAATAGCTTTTCTAATAGGTTTGAGCCAATAAAACCTGCAACACCTGTCACAAGCCATACTTTTGGCTGCTGCAGTAAGTCTTGCTGAATCTGTTCAAATTTAGACATTATTTATTCCATAAATAAAAAGTGAGAACTCTTCGCTCTCACTTTAATTAATTCAAAAGTTATTTTAATTACAGGCGCATATCTACGCTTTCTTTATCCAGTACATATTTCAGGTCGTATAGCACGTGCTCTCCCTTACCATATGCATGAATATTTTCTGCACCCATGTTCTTAAATTCGTCATGAGATACTGCCATGACAACCGCATCATAGTAACCTTGCTGTGGTTCAGCGCATAAGCTAAGGCCATATTCATGTTGCGCCTCTTCTTCAGAGCACCAAGGGTCAACGATATCTACATTAATATTGTATTCTTTTAACTCACTGACAATATCAACAACTTTCGTATTTCGTAAGTCTGGGCAGTTCTCTTTAAACGTAAGTCCCATTACCAATACATTGGCGCCCTCAACATGAATGCGTTTCTTCAGCATTTTCTTCACTAGTTGAGAAACAACATATTGACCCATCCCATCATTGAGACGGCGGCCTGCTAAGATCATCTCAGGATGATAACCCACTGTTTGAGCTTTATGAGTTAGATAGTACGGATCAACACCGATACAGTGCCCACCCACTAGACCCGGACGGAATGGTAGGAAGTTCCACTTAGTACCCGCAGCTTCGAGGACTTCTAAAGTATCAATGCCGAGTTTGTTAAAGATGATAGAAAGCTCGTTGATAAGAGCAATGTTGACGTCGCGCTGCGTGTTTTCGATAACTTTTGCTGCTTCAGCAACCTTTATAGAAGATGCTTTGTGTGTGCCAGCCGTGATGATGGTTTTGTAAAGTTGATCTACGTATTCCGCCACTTCTGGTGTAGAACCACTTGTTACTTTAAGGATGTTTGTAACACGGTGCTCTTTATCACCCGGGTTAATACGCTCTGGCGAGTAACCTGCAAAGAAATTTTGGTTAAACTTGAGGCCAGATACTCGCTCTACAACTGGTATACAGTCTTCCTCTGTTGCTCCTGGGTATACTGTTGATTCATAGATGATCACATCACCTTCAGAGACTACTGTACCCAGCGCTTCAGAAGCTTTGATCAGCGGTGTTAAATCTGGTTGCTTATGTTGATCAATAGGGGTTGGAACTGTAACAATGTAGACATTGCATTCTTTTAGATCTTGAAGAGAGGCGGTGTAAGAAAGGCGAACAGCTTCTGCCAGTTCGATGTCACTGCACTCTAGTGTATTATCGCGACCAGCCGACAGCTCATCGATACGTGCTTGATTTATGTCAAAACCAATTGTTGATTGCTTCTTACCAAACTCTACAGCCAAAGGAAGACCAACATATCCTAAGCCAATAATACCGATACGGGCATTTTCTAACGTTAATTTCATATAGTTTGTACCAATTTTTCTTTAAAGCTTTCCACTCACACCTCAGGCATCCAAACCCATCTGAGACACTTTTCATTCATTTTGAGACAGTCCGCTGCGGACAATCTCTTATAAATCCTAGATTTTGCTATCTTTTTAAAAACCGCCCCAATAGGCCACAAAAAAACAGTCTTTAAGAGGCTTACCGCACTTTTAAACTTGCTAGCCAGTCGCATTTGGGCACGCTACCGCCCTTAGGTTTGGCTCCTAAAGGCAATAGTGCAATTTGTTCGCTTTATGCGTTTTTCATACGGTTTTAAATATGCGGAGCATTCTAGCAAAGTAAGTGCATATTAACCAGTTTGAAATTGACTCTGGCATGACAAACAACTCACCACGCATTCAACCAGCGAGAGCATTGTACGTCTTGTAGGTACTGAGTGCCTATGTGGTAGCGGTTTTCTTGTGCTGCGTCGCAGTAGCGTTTTTCTATATCAATAAAAATATTGCCGTTGCGGTACAGCGAGACGAAGCTCGGGTTATTGTTTACCGCCAATAACGCTTTAATCTCGGTGCGTGTTAGCCCTTGTGGGTAGTGGTTAACCAGCAGTTTCAAAAACTCGCCAATGCGTCCTTCTACTCGCGCTATCTTTTTTTCTAAAATGGTGACTTTTTCTTCCGTTGTCAGTTTTTTTAGGCTGATATCGTCCATTTGCCCTCTCCCTAATTCTACTTTTGTATCTTGACGTTTTTTGTCTGTATTCGCGCTTGGTCTTCCCTAGCCTTTTGGTTTCCTAAGATCTTGGTTTTCTAAGCTATTTTTTTAATAGCTTTGGCTGTGTGAACAAGCGCTTCGTCTGTGAAAAATCGAATGGTCACTTTTTAGAATCCGTGCCGGGCGATTTGGATTGAACTAGGGCCTTGATACGTGCTTCGAACGGATTGGTGGTGCTTTTGGCTTGGTAATCCGCTAGGGCCTGAGAGACGGGCGTGGGTTGTTTGTGAACCATGGGCTTGGCTGCCGGTTGGGTTTTAGCTTCCTTGGTCGATGTAGAAGCAGAAGCCCTTGCTGGTTTAGCCGCTTTTGTTTGCTTAGCCGCTCTAGCCTGCTTAAAGACTGGCGATGAGTCTCGCTTCGCTTTGGCTTGGGCGCTTCTTCTTAGCCAGCCATTCACAAAGTGACCAATGTGCTCAAAGGGTTTGCGCTTATCGGGGTTGATGTACAGCCAGGCTTGCATGGCATGCAGTTCTTGCAGCACATCTAACTTTGGGTAGGTTCGCTCTAAGATTTTGTAGAACTCATGATAAATCGGCGCGCTGCCCTCTTTGGTGAGCAGGTGAATCACGACTTCATTCTGTTGGCTTATTGGAGTAGTGGTGGCTTGAGGTGTCAATACCTCATGTTGTTCAGAACCGCTTTGGGGATCAAGAACATCGGTGTCATCCAAGAGGCCGTTTTTCAAGATCAACTCTGTTTTATGTTCTTTATGAAAGATTATGTGTGCCAGATGATCACTCTCCGTGGTGGATCTTGAGTCACCCAGGGGAGTGTCTGAATGGTCGGTTTTCTGCGCATATTCTGTCTTCTGTGGGTATTCCGACGAAGCTGACGGTAAACCTGTTTGTTCTACATTCGTGTTCTCTTGATTCGCTTGGGCTAGATCGGTCTGCTGAATGTGGCTGTCGCTGGGAAGGCGCAGCTGATATATGTTGCTGCGCTGGCGTCCTGAATCATCAAAGCGCTTTATCCGCTTCACAAAACCTTGTTTTTCGAGCTCGTTAACGTGTCGTTTAACGGTTCTTACCGACACTTCGCAATATTGCGCTAAGTAATTTAAGGATGGGAAACACACGCCGCGCGCGTCTGCGTTATCGGCTAATTTCAATAGCACTAACTTGCTTATTGGCGAGCCGGTTTTTAAGGGGATAAAAGAAAGAATAAGAGAAACACACATGGTTAACGCTCCTTGTTAAATGACCATTAGTACTGAAATCCATTGATATAAAGGGCATTAACAACACTTTTTGGTGCTTTAGGGGCAAAAGGCCTATGAGATAAGTTGTAAGAAAAGATGTTTGGTTAATCGCCTCGGATAGATATGCAACATCAACCTTATTAAGCAATGGCTTTTCGAAGCACCTCTCATTTTTCTGTATTCCTCTGTTTTCGTGTTATTCCCGCCAACCCCAATCAAGAATGTTGAAGTACATTGCCCTCCCCATGCAGCAATAAGGTGCTTAATGAAGGCGATAGTTTCTCTTTTTATTTCAGCGTATCAACCCGGTATGGCGAGCATCGAGTGCCGTGCTAACTCCCTCACTCAATCACGTCAGCCGTTATTTTTTAGTGATAGTGATGGGTTTGGCCAAGTACTGAGCTATGAAGTTAACGGTTATAAAGAAAGCCATTTAGAAGGTTGTTATTTTAATGAGGATGAATGCGGTGCCCCCCCCAGCTATGACGATATTTGTTGGATGATCAGCCGAGCACGGCGTAAGCAGCCTCTGGGTTATTACGTGATGTATTTACGTTATGTCAGCCACCACCCCGGCTATGAAAAAACCGTAGCCACCAGTCTGCGACAACACATCGCATTGCACCCTGATTTAAATGAATCGCTATCAACGTCTTTAATCGCCTATTTACAACAACACGAGGATTTATTTTGTCAAACACTCCACCAGCAACTGATCGAGTTCCAAATCAGCCGTTAGAAGCGTCTGTTTTACAAGAGCGGGCTGACACCAAAGAACGAATTGATTCGGAAGAGCAGGCTAGCAAGATGGAGCTTATCCCTTCGTTAGAGCCTTGTTTACCTTCAGCATCCTATTCATTCAGCCTGGTTTCGGTTTTACTCCGCTTACCTCATTGCCCGCCATATTCCTTTATTACTGTGCATTGCAGCGCCACGCCGCCACAGCAAGATGTAGGCGTAGCCGAGATTCGTCGATGGCATAAAAAGAAAGGCTGGCGCGATGTGGGGTATCACTTTGTTATTCGTCGCAATGGGGATGTCCAATTGGGCAGGCCGCTGTCGCAAACCGGTGCGCATGTGAAAGGACACAACAAGGGCAATATTGGGGTTTGTTTGGTTGGCGGTTGTAATGCCGAGCTGCAACCAGAAGATAACTTCACACTTGCGCAGCGCAAGGCACTGTTTGGTTTGATGGCTGCACTGCAAGAGCAGTTCTTGATTTCAGATGAGAATGTTAAGGGGCATAAAGATTGGGGCGTGAATAAGGCGTGTCCTGTTTTGAAGATAAAAGCTTAAGAGCAGATGCGGGATTCGAAAAGTGAGGAAAATAAAGTGAGAGTGGTGCTTTTAGCTCCTCCCCTTTATCACGACTGTTACTTGGCAAAAAATATCCTATACAAGGGGAGGCTGGGAGGGGTTGGTTAGGCATCGCTAGCAACCCCCTCTAACTCCCCCTTCTATTAACACCATCACTCACAATAGTCCGGTGTTCAAGGGGGAGAACCAAAAGCTAAGTCTTCGAATAATTTGAAGAGCAGTTGCGGGATGCGAGTAAGCGAGATGCGAAGAGACTAAAAGCGGATTCCAGATACTTCGTTCCTCGCCTCTAAAGCAACAGAATGGCGGAATGACGGAGTCGTGAGATTATTAACTTAATAAAAGTAGTCGTCATTCCCTACAGTGAGGGACGAACGTGATAGGGAATCTAATTCAACGGATAAATGGCGGAGCAGAGGTCTCGCTAAGGTTGTCGAACCGTAAGGTTATACAGTCAAAGGCTATACATGCGGTCAAAGCCAATCAATAAACCAAGGAGCAGTATGACATTGTTCGGAAGAATATTCGGGAGCCAGTCTTCGATTAGCAAGGGGTTAGATGCACTCACCAACACAGGAGATGCGATGTTTTTTACTGATGAAGAAAAAGCGAAGCACAAGCTGGCACTGCTTAAAGCGTATGAACCTTTTAAGTTGGTACAGCGCTACATTGTGTTGTTGTTCACCATTCCTTATGTGGCACTGCATGTGATGGTGATTCTAGGTTGTATGCATGGTTACGATTGGAAACCCTTGGGGGAAATGACCAATGAAGCGTTTGGGTATCCGGTGCTAGCGGCGATTGGATTGTATTTAACGGGAGGCGTGGTGAAGAAGTAGAAGAGCAGATTCGAGTGACGGGTAAACGGGATGCGGAGAGATTAAGAGCGAGGAGAAGAAGATGGTTGTTGTGCTTTTAGCTCCTCCCCTTTATCACGACTGTTACTTGGCAGAAAATATCAATATAAGGGGAGGCTGGGAGGGGTTGATTAGGCATCGCTAGCAACCC
>NZ_JBFRKQ010000056.1:0-109172 GCF_041469505.1 Vibrio sp. 10N.286.49.E11 | reverse complement strand
GTCTTCGAATAATTTGAAGATTGGATAAAGAATAGATACGGGTGGCGGGTAGACGGGATTCGAAGAGCTAAAAGAGCAGATTCGAGCAGCGGGTAAACGAGTAACAAGAGATGAAGAACGGATTCGAGATGCGCTTTTCGTATCTCGCCACTCGCATCCCGTTACTGTCTTTAGCTCTTCGTTTACCCGGTTACTCGCATCTCGTTACTGCTCTTTAACTTTATTTCTTGTCGCTCGAATATGCGTAATTATAGTAACCGTAGCCGTAGCCGTAAGAGCTTGATGCTTTCTTCTCGATGGCGTTGAAGATAACGCCTTTCACTTCGATGCCCGATTGTTCGAAGCGGTTGCGAGCTACATCGATCTCTTTAATGGTGTTTTGACCGTAACGCGCCACCATTAATGTGGTGCCAGCGAAGGCGCCGACAATGCTTGGGTCGGTTACCGCAAGTACGGGCGGGGTATCAACAATCACCAAATCATACTCTTTTGATGCCCATTCCATTAGTTCTGCAAAGCGTGGGTGCATCAGCAGCTCTGATGGGTTCGGTGGCACTTGGCCGCGAGTAATAATATCTAGGTTCTCTACCGGTGTGGTTTTCACTGATTGAGCGAACTCTTGCTTGCCGCTCAGCACATCAGAAAGACCATTGTCCCAGTTCACACCAAAGCTTTGTTGTAGGTAACCTTTTCGCATATCGGCATCAATCAACAATACTTTCTGGCCTGTTTTTGCGGCTACTGCGGCAAAGTTAGTCGAGATGAATGATTTACCGATGCCTGGCGCAGGGCCAGAAATCATCAAGATGTTGTTTTTCGCTTCTAGCATCGCGAAGTGCAAGCTGGTGCGAAGGCCACGCAGCGCTTCAATCGAAAGATCGGCAGGGTTCGATTCAGCAAGCAGTGCTTGAGTCCCCTTGGTCTGCTGTTTCTTCGATTTAAAGCGGTTGGTTAGTTCAATCTGTAAATCAGATTTTGGTACCGCTGCGTAAACAGGCAGGCCGATTTGTTCAATTTGGTCTGGGCTTTCCACACCACGGTGGAACGCTGCTTTTACTAACACAAACGCGACACTTAGCATGCCACCCAGTAGCGTCGCTAATACAACAATCAATGGCTTCTTCGGTTTAACGGCGCGAGCGTAAGCTTGCGCGTCATCTAAGATACGAACGTTACCGACCGTACCGGCTTTAATAATGCTCAGTTCTTGAACCTTGTTTAAAAGCTGGATGTAGATCTGTTGGTTTACTTCAACATCACGTGTCATACGTAGTACTTCACGTTGTGTTTTCGGCAACTTTTGTACTTGCTTGTTTAAGCGCTCTTTCTCACCCATCAGCGTTTTACGCTTATCAAGCAGAGCTTTATATGCCGGGTGATCTTTAGTAAAGCGTTGGCTGATTTCACTCTCTTTAAACGTCAGTTCATTCAATTGCGCTTCAAGCTCTACCATTACCTTCAGGGTTGATTGTGCTTCTAAGCCCAAGTCGATCGATTCGTTCTTTTGGCGGTAATTATTTAGTACGTCTTCATAACCAGTTAGCTCAGATTTAATACCAGGAAGGTGGCTCTCTAAGAACTGTAAGCTCTTCTCTGCTTCTGCTGAATTGCGCTTCACGTTTTGTAAGAAGTAGATCTGGCTAATGTGATTGAGGATTTCAGAAATCTGCTGTTTGTTTTCGCCTTCAAAGCTTAGCTTCAGAATACCGGTTTGCTTACCTTGCTCAGACAAAGACAAAGAAGCTTTCAACCATTCGATCGCTTCTAGTCGGCTACGTTGACTAATAGAGAATTCAAAATCGTTATGTGATTCAAAACCTGCCACAAACAAGCTGTAGTCGTCTGCTGTTGCTAGCTCACCCACTTTGCCTTTTAGGATAACGCGCTCATCGTCGCGAACTAATTGGTAAGTGCCCTGCTCGGCATCTAGGATCTGGATCGTGTGCCCGTAGTCGCTCGCATAGCTTGGCATGTTGAAACGGCTAACCGCAATGTGGTTGATGTCGCCAGTTAAGCGTGCAAAGCCTTTGCCGACGATTGGCGCATAGTTAGGTGAGGTCACAGTCGTTAAGTTAAACTTATCAACCGTTTCACCCAAGATCATACGCGATTTGATGATCTCGACTTCGGTTGTAGCTGAAGATTCTTGAGAGAACAATTCACCCATATCACCAACCATAGAAGATATGCCACCAGAGCTTTTCTCTTCAATTTGGATCAGGGCATCCGCTTTGTATATCGGCGTCGAAAGCAAAGCAAACGCAATACCAAACACAGCAAAAACGAATGTGGTGAGCATGATTAGCCATTTAGCATCTAATAAGATGCCAAGCAGTTTTCCTAAATCTATCTCATCAGAGTTATCTGTATGCGATTGCTGAGAGGGTTGTGTTGTCATTTGTTTGCTACTTCCTAAAGTATTGCTATTTAAGAGACGATATATACGCTCCGCGTACTTCTCTTTTATATTATTCCGTTGGTGGCTTTGCCATGCCTACATTTAGAGCATGACATTTAAAAAGCTGTCTATTTAAAACCTACTGCATCTAAAATCTATTGCATTTAAACCTACAGTTTTTTTGCCCAAGCTTGCGCCGCTTCGTCAATCAGCTTATAAGCGTGTTCAAACGCCTCACGACTTTGACGATAAGGGTCAGGAATGTCTTTCTGGCCAATCCACTGACCAAACAGCATCGTTTTTCCGCGAGCCTCCGGCGATATTTGAGTAAGCGCTTCTAAATGGCCCTTCTCCATCACCAAGATCAAGTCATACTGAGCACAAAGCTGTGGCGTAACTTGCTGAGACTGATGGTTTTCAACATCAACCCCATTTTCAGCGGCGATTAAAATGGCAGTGTCGTCTGCAGGCTTACCAATTAAACGGCTTTTCTCAGCCGCAATACCGGCAGAGGCCACTTCTTTGTTGGGCAGCAAGTTTTGTAAAACTCGCTCTCCCGTCGGGGAACGACAAATGTTGCCCACGCATACGACTAAAATTTTATTAAACATAATGGTCTCTAATTGTATTGGGCTTATAAGCTGGGTTTACTTTTAGATGTAAAAATCAGGTTACACGCACAATGCAACCTGATGATTAATCTTCAGTTATTACCAATTACGAACGCGCAACATACCTTCGGTTAGGTCGTTGAAGCCTGAAATGGTTGGTACAAGCTGACCGATTACACGGTTCCAGCGGCTGATTGGCGCTGCCGTTACGTAAACAATATCATAAGGCTTTAAATCAAACTCGGTGCCAATCACTAAAGCTGATGCATCTTCCATATTGAGTTGGTAGATGTCTGCCATGCGTTCTGATTTATCATCAGAAGTTCGGATCACAAACACACCCGTTGCATCTGCCGTCAGCTGGTTAATACCACCTACGTTGCTGAGTGCTTCCGTTAGGCTCATGCCTACACGGTCGATCTTCAACAGTTGTGGGTCATTCACTTCGCCCATCACGAATACTTTTTGGTTGTCATTACGCGGTACGTGAACAATATCACCGGCTTGAAGTAAGCGGTTTTGAGTTAAGTCACCACGTTGCATCAAACCATAAAGCGAGATGTTTTCTTCCACGCCATTACGGGTTAATGAAACATTGCGCCAATCTGCATCTTCAGACAAACCACCAGAGCGGTTCACTGCATCTAGTAAAGTTAATGGAATATTAGTAATCGGCTGTTGGCCAGGTTTTGAAACCTCACCCGTAATGTAGGTTTTCTTAGATCGGAAAGCCGCTACGTTCACATCGACTTGAGGGCTTTCGATGTATTTCGCCAAACGTTCCGCTATATCAGAACGAATTTCACGAACCGTTTTTCCTGCCACTTCGACTGTACCAATGTACGGGTAGAAGATGGTGCCGTCAGCATGAACCCAGTTACCCGCTTCAGTACTACTACGGTAAGAACCCGCAGGAATCGTCAGTTCAGGGTGATCCCAGATCGTGATATTTAAGATATCGCCCACGCCGACTTTGTATTCATACTTTGCGATGTCTACGTCGAGTTCAGGGTTGGCTTGTGACACCGACAATGTACCCGTTTGGTAAGTCGATACTGATTGAGCTGTCAGTGGGTAAAGGTTAACCACATCAGAGATATCAGATTCTTGCTGTTCCTCTGAAGGCTGAATCACATTCTTGTTGCCAGTAGAAAGGTGAGTTCCTGGAGTAGTACACCCTGCAAGCAATGCAGGAAGGAGCGCTAAAAGGAGACGATTTTTATTAATCTTCATGTTAACCAAGTCATAGAAACGGAATGTGTCGTGATATCCCAAAGGACACCCAAAGAAGTTAGAACAAACAATTTTATCAGCTACGCAGCATTTAATAGAGTTAAGGAGGGCTATTACTGTGATATCGCTCCCACTTAATATCAAAGATAGGAACGCTACCGCCCTTTGATATTCCGCGACATCACACTGCGTAGTTAATCTGCCTCTATCTATCTGGAATTGAGATAGAGGTTTTTTGTCATAAACCGAGCCAAAGATCGGACTTTCACCCGGTTATTTTATTGCGTATGCATTATCCACAATTTGTGTTTATTATCAACCTAGTTGAATGGTTAAAGAGCAGATACGGGATTCGAGTGAACGAGTGGCGAAGAGCTAAAGAGCAGATGAGAGTAGCGAGATACGAGTAAACGAAGAGCCTAAAGCCGTGTCGGGATGCTTTTAGCTCCTCCCCTTTATCACAACTGTTGCTTGGCAGAAAATACCAACATAAGGGGAGGCTGGGAGGGGTTGGTAACACATAGATTAATATCCCCCTCTAACTCCCCCTTTGATGAACATCACCGATCAAAAACGAACGGCGTTCAAGGGGGAGAACCAAAAGCTAGACCCAATGAATATCACGATATCTTAAGCTATTCGTTATTCGATTATTCGATTATTCGAGACTGCTCTTTCCCCGCTCTTCGTATCCCGCTTACTCGTCACCCGCATCTGCTTTCGATCTACTTAACGCTACTCGGCCTTTGGAACCAAGGTGAGCGAGCATCGGTTTGATCGAACAAGTTGTATTGCTTGTTCAGCACTTGGCCGCCGTCACGCGTGATCGGTAACCAGGTAAAACCTGCGCGGCTTGAGCTTGGTTTCACAGTAACAAGATCGAACGGAATCGATACATAGAAGCCTTTGGTGTAGCTGCCTTCACCGTATTCTTCGGTTGTCATGTCGGTTAAGCTAACAAACGCACCAGCAATCACGCCGCTCTTGAACTGCTTAGAGAAGTCGACACGAGTCCCGACATCACCCGCAAGAAATTTACCGACCCCCACTTTGAGTAAGGTATCGCTCAATAAATCCCATTGTGGGGTGTAATAACCAGTGATAAAGCCCGTCGTGCCTTTATCGATCACTTTGTACGTTCGGTTGCTGTTATCAGGATTGACTTGGATCTCTTCATCAAACGTGCCAAACCAGCTTTCTGGATCGCGCTGGCTTATTGCAGTCATGTCTGCACCAATGGCCCAGTTTTGGTTGAATGGTCGATACAGGATTTCGCCACCCACACCCGCAAACATGCTTTCAAGGTACCCCCCGTAAGCTTGGGTGTAGACACCGCTGCCGTAGTCTTCAAACCACGTCAGTTGTAAGCGATCTAAGCGAACCGGATCGTCAACGTAAGAGCGGAATAAGGTTCTTACTCTTGGCGTTTGGTCAGTGCCGTCTGATGGGACGGTATAGTTAAACTTGTCGTAGTTATCGACTAAGTTAACGTACAAAGAGCCCGACAGTTCAACATTGTTTAACGCCCAGAACGAAGCGTTGGTGTATAAACCCAAACTGTATAAATAGAAGTTTTCAGCCGAACCGAACGATTGCGCTAGGTTTGGTGAAATCGACACATCGAATCGCTCACGCCCATCATGATAGATAACGGATTTCTTACGCTCTAATTCGTGTGTATCGGTTGCATCACTGGTTTGAGCATTAAGGTAATTGTTGTTCGCCGCCGCTTTGAACGCTTGGGCACTGACCGTTGTCTCGGTGAGTTCCATCGATTTATCGTTTTCGATTATTTTGTAAGTATCAATGTAACTTGGCACCGCGTTGGCAATCACGGTCGCACCGCGCTCAAGGGCGATATCTCTGTCTCGGTATTTAACCTGAGTACCCTTTACCACAATACTATTATCGTCGACCAAGATTTGTGCTTGTTCATAGCCCGCGATCGTTTCAAGTTCTTCTGCAAGGGCCGCCATATCAATATCGTCAACCGTATCGACACCACTTGGGCGCAATTCTGCTGTTTCAGTATCTCGCCACACCGAATACATTTCATTGAAGTTGGTAGAAAGATCGAAGCCAAGGGTTAAAGTATCGCCTCGCTCATAGCTGACTTTCGCCGAACCCCAATCAGTGAAATGGTACACAGCACCCACGTTCCATGGCGTGTGCTGTGTCATGTCGACACCACCACGTACTACAGGGAAGTCTTGAGAGTAATCGTTGCCATCGTATTCAAGCTTTAAGGTTAACGGCTTATAAGGGGTTTGGTATTCAAAGCCGCCATAAATTGCAGCATCGCCTTTAAACCAACGCTCAAAATCGACACTGCCGCCATTACCTTTATAGTCAGACGGGCGTTCACAATACTTGTCACTGGCTTTGCACAGTGGGTTAGTGAAATTGCCACTGGTGCCCATGTATCCCCAAGCCATGCCCAAAGTGAAATCAACGGGCCCAAAACGCTTGGTTGCCGCGACAAATTCGCCATCGAACAAGCCAGTACCACCGAAGTCACGCACGCCTACTGACACTTCTGGTAAGTAGTACCCTTCTTCGATTAAACGCAGTTTAAAGTCGATGCCTTTATCGGTGTGCTTGGTACAGCCACTGAATGAATTCTGAGAACAGTCTTGATTGCCACTACCGCTATAATACAGGTCTTGCGTTTGTGTGTAACGAATGGTGGTTTCAAGCCAAGGCATCACCTGCAGGCTGACGTTATAAAAGTAGTATTCGTTATTAAACGAAGCACTAAAGTTGAACTCACCTTCTGGGGCCATTCGGCCTGTTGGCATTTGCATCAAGCCAACACCACCAAAGTTCATTTGCGATGTTCTGTATTCAGTGTCGTCGAATGATGATTTTTCTGCTCGAATCGAAGAGGAATCTATGGTTGTTTCGGCAAAAACGGAAGCACTGTTGGTCATTAATAAAGCACAGGTAACCGATGCACACACTGCCGATAGAGGGAATGATTTCTGTTTCAGCATTACAGGCCAACCTTATGACGTAGCAAATCGACAATATCTTGGTTCAACGTTGAGTATTCCGATGGCAAAGAGTAGAACGCCATAAATACGATGGCACCTGGTGCTAAGTAAACCGGCTGTTCGTTCCAGTATGCGTATTGAATGGTTTGTACCACGCCATCTGGCTGAACAACATAAGCCACACTTTTATCTGCAGATTCACCAATAAAGCCATTCGGTAATGCATCGAGGTAATCATTCAACGTGCCATGCTCAATCAGATTCATTGTTACCGACTCTTTCATTGCCCCCATCAACTGAATTGACGTTGGTCGTTGTGGTAAGTACAGAGAAAAGGCTTGAGTTTGACTGTCTGACGGCTTGTTAGTATGAGAACTTGAAACAAGCAGTGGGTTTTTATCTGATTGAGAGATAACGGCATTACGGTCTAGCTCAATAAAAACTCGATTGAGATATTGGAAAGAGGCTAACTGTTGGCGCACTAAGTTTGCTTCTGGCTCTTCTACTGCGAAAGCTTCAAGCTGGTTCAGTACATTGCGCTTTTTGGCTTCGATAGCTTGGTTAGCTTCTTTAAATCCAGTAACTGCAGTCGCTTCAGTATTGGTTATATCAAACAGTTGAGCCGAAAGGGGGAAATAACCAATAGTACCGTTAGCGTTAGAGCTCGCATTCGCATTTGCGTCGTCTAATACACGAAGCAGTCGAACGTTAGTTTGATACTCAAGCGTCACACCTTGAAGAGGAAGCTCGATTGTTGTTTTAACCGAAGGCGTAACAACGTTAGATGCCGCAGAAGCGTAGCTAACAGTGCACAGAGAGAACAGCGCGCTCAACGTCAACAGAGCTCTCATCGTTAATAGAGCTTTCACCAATGGCAGCCGACGTCCCGTCATTTTTGATGTATGACTCATATAATTCATCATTTTAGTTCATTACCCTGTTCGTTAATTGCTTTGATAATGCTTAAGGACGGTTAACTCAAGCCTTGTCATATCAGGGCCTAAATACTGTATGGTTTTTACCACTTTGCCTTCGCTGTCGACCCAATATTCGTTGGTGATGTCTTGTTCTAATATTGGGAATTGAATTTTTTCTTGGAATTTCTTGGTATCGATAGACGCTAACGGAGTTTCAACCGTGTCATTTCCCACATACGTTCGGGTGATGTTCGCTTTATAGCCGAATCGATAGTTAGGTTGCCAGTCGTAAACCGCTTGCCATTTTTGAGCTCCGGGGTTGGCAGACACATCAAACGCAGAAGAAGAATCGGCTGACGAATTGTTTGCAGAAGAGAATGTATTTAACGGTTGGAATGCCAAACCAGATAGGTTTTCGTAAGGAAGCAATAGCGTTTGTACGACACGTCCATTTTCAGTGACGATCATCGCTTTGTCAGAAGACATCCACTTTAACTGCTCTGCGCCCGTTTGCGGGTTTTCACCGACGTACGCTAAGACCATGAAGATCTTACCTTGGTCATTCACTTCTGCATAAATGCTGGAATAAGGTAACGTTTGAATGTATTCCTTGGATAGCTCAACATCGGAGCTTCCAAAAAAGGCTTCATCAAAAGTAGAGTTAACGTCTTGAAACTGCTGAGAACAACCAGCAAGAAAAAGACCAAGAGATATGATTAGAGGTTTAAGCATGACGAGTTCTGCTTCCTAGCAATCTGGTTGCTGATGTCCAATATGGAAAATTAATCAATTAGATATAAAAAAACCACTTTATGCTTTCACATAAAATGGTTTTAAACGCCTACTCAAAAATTATCGAGTCGTTGTTGTCGTTGTTGCACCGCTTTCGTTAGAAGCAACCGCTACTGCTGCTGCTGCCGCTACTGCTGCTGTCGCTACTGCTACTGTTGTAGCCGTACCAGTTGCAGCTGCAGATGCACCAGCGCCTGCTGCTGTACCAGTACCTGAACCAGTACCCGCCGCTGCTGTTTCTTCAGCTGCAAATGCAGCACCTGAGAAGCTAACTGCTAATGCAGCTGCTAGAGCCATCTTTTTCATAATGATTTCCATTAATATAAACGTTTATATGTAGAAGATGATTTTCACACCCTCAAACAGTTGCTCAGCTTAAACAACTGATTGATCATGATAGATAATAACCACAATCAAGTAAATGGATAAATCATAAGCAATACCTTATAAAGCAATATTTAGGAAATAGCGTCACATAAAAATGGCCTTAGAGACTGTGGAGGTCAACAAAGCTATGTTTGTATAACGCAGAAGCCAGTACCTATGATCATAAGAGAGCGTAAACCATATCTAACTAAACCCTGTCGCCCGAGCCTTTACCTAGTACGGTTTGAATAATGTATTGAAAGTACAATTTAGTACTCAACGTCTGAATCATGCGTTGATCCCACTCCGCGAGTTTTTCCGGTGTCGACATGTCGATATCATTGATTTGAGCCAATCCCGTCACACCAGGTCTAACAGAAAGAACGCCTCTTGATTCTCTCTCATCGATAAGTTCTTGCTGGTTGAACAAACAGGGTCTTGGGCCAACTAAACTCATTTCACCTTTCAAAACGTTGTATAGCTGAGGAAGTTCATCCAGTTTCGTCTTACGTAGAAATCCACCTAATTTGGTGACAGAGCTAGCGCCAACTAAATGTGTCGCAACAGATTTTGTTTCCACTGGCATGGTGCGGAATTTGACCAAGGTGAATGGTTTTTTGTTGCGTCCTACTCGAGTTTGAAAAAAGACCGGGGAACCAGTATCAAAATATCCGAGGATACAGATGACAACAAATACAGGCCAAAGGAACAGCAGGCCGAAGAAAGCAAAAAAGAAATCTAACAAACGAATCAAAATATAAGTCCTAATAAATTCGGATTGAACACGCAGCACTGTTTAAGTGCAACTAATTAATAGAGGGTACCTGAAGAACTGATGGATAATGAAGCCATAGACCACCTGAAAAATGTCAATGTGACTTCAAGTATGCTTCTACGGTTCTTTTGATCCCTTGTTCAAAGCTTACGGGAGGTTTCCATCCCATAATTTCCTTCGTCGTTTCGATCTCAACTTGCAGGCTGCCACATACTCTTTGTGCGATGTGTTTCTTGTTTAAAACTGAGGCAGCCAATTGTATCCAAGACATAGGAATGGGCACCAGTCTCGGTGACTTACCCATAGACAAAGCAATTGTTCGCATTAACTGAGTCGTCGACACATCATGATCATCAGAAGCTAAAAAGGTATGGCCCGGAGCTGAAGGGTGCTCGCAACAAGTTAGTATCAAATCGGACAAATTATCCAAATAAACCAAGCTTCTCTGGTTCTTTATAGCACCAAACGGTAACGGAATGCCTTTATCAATCAAACGCATCATAGATAAGAAATTTGCTTTGACGCCAGGCCCATAAACTAATGGAGGCCTAATGATAACCACTTCTAGCCCTGTCTCTTTTGAAAGCTTAGCCAACTCAACTTCAGCTTCATACTTGCTCAAACCATAAGGGTCTTGCGGAGTATTCTTTAAATTCGGTTCAAAGGGTAAATTTGGCTCACTGAATTCACCGTTAACTTTAATAGAGCTGACAAATACAAACCTTTTAACGCCCGCTACAGCGGCTTGCTTCGCTAGGTTCAAAGTGCCAAGGGTGTTGATATCTCGATAGGCAGTTAAAGCACCTCGCTCACTCTCATTCATTTGATGCACTCGAGCAGCACAATGAACAACACAATCCACACCTTCGAATGCACCAGACCAATCGGTAGAAGCATCAATGGAAGGGATAACCAAGCTATTAGTTAGTGGTTCTATTTGCTTACGCACAACCGGAATGACTGCCCAGTCTCGCTTTTTGGCCAACTCAACAACTCTAGAGCCGACAAAACCAGTACTACCTGTGACTAAAATATTCATAACAAAACGGCCTCAATAGAACAAATAATGAGCGAAATTAATAGCAATGCTCCTGAGCACCACAGAACCATCAATAACATCTAGCTTACCGCACTCAACAGCATTAAAATATCTTGAATAAAAACATTGTGCAGCGATTGCTAAACAAATATCAATATCTCAGGGACAACAATGATCAAGCCAATACGAGCAATTCTCAACACCAAGCGGAAAAATAAACGCTTAATTAGTATTGGTTACGACATCTTTGCAATAGCAATGTCTATTTATCTTGCTATTGCTTTAAGGCTAGGTACATATACATTTGAGCTAGGGCTAGACGAGTGGGTCACATTACTTTTGACAATTTCAATCACGGTATTCACCTTCGCCAAACTTGGCATGTACCGAGCAGTACTACGCTATATGATGTTTCCTGCCGTCGGTAACATCTTCCTTGCTGTATTTATCTCATCTCTAACCTTAGTTATGAGCGGATTCTTTTTTCATACTTTTATCCCAAGAAGCGTTCCATTTATTTACGCTGGGTTAGCGATTCTGACCTTAGGTGGGCCAAGGATAATGATCCGCTCTGCCTATGATCAGATGATCAAACGCAAAAAACCCAATGTATTTATCTACGGTGCCGGGGCTACAGGTCGCGAACTTGCATATGCTCTAATACACGGCGATGAATATAACCCGGTTATATTATTAGATGACGACCCGAGCAAAAGGGGCAATATCTTATTTGGGCTAAAAGTCCATCACCCAAGCGAATTTGAGCATCTTCAATCTCTTTATCAGCCAGTAAAGCTATTACTAGCAATTAATAATATTAATAAAGGTAAACGATTAAGACTCGTAGAAAAATTATCTGATTGGCCTATTGCGATTCAGTCTGTCCCATCGGTAGAGGACATAGCTGCAGGTAAAGCGACTGCGACAGAGATCAAAGATCTCGACGTAGCTGATCTATTGGGTAGAGCGCCTATCACACCTGACAGTGAATTGCTGGCAAAGAATATTCATAACAAGTGTGTCATGGTAACCGGTGCCGGTGGTTCCATTGGTTCAGAGTTATGTCGTCAAATCTTGGCGCAGCAACCTAAAACATTAGTTCTATTCGAACTCAATGAGTACAACCTATACAAAATTGAACAAGAACTACTTTCTACAAAGAAAAACTTAAAGAGCCAAACTCAGATCATTGCCGCTCTAGGTTCAGTCCAAAGACAGAACCGTCTTGAAAAACTCATTAATACATATGAAATTGAGACCCTGTATCATGCTGCCGCATACAAGCATGTCCCCCTAGTCGAGGATAATGTTGTTGAAGGGATTCGTAATAATGTTTTTGGGACACTATCCTGCGCACAAGCCGCTATAAAGTGCGGTGTGAAAAACTTCACGCTAATTTCAACTGACAAAGCCGTAAGACCAACGAATGTAATGGGTGCAAGTAAACGGATGGCTGAACTCGTTCTTCAAGCGCTTGCAGATAAAGGGACAGATACTGTCTTTACCATGGTCAGGTTTGGCAATGTGTTAGGCTCTTCCGGATCGGTAGTGCCACTTTTTAAGAAGCAAATTAAAGCTGGCGGCCCTGTTACCGTTACTCATCCAGATATCATCCGTTATTTTATGCTAATACCAGAAGCTGCACAGCTTGTCATTCAAGCTGGTGCGATGGGAAACAATGGACAAGTTTTCGTACTGGATATGGGTGAACCCGTTAAAATTCTAGACCTTGCAAAACGCATGGTACATTTAATGGGAATGAAGGAAAGCCTTAATTCAAGCTCGGATGAAGGTGATGTTGAAATCAAATTTACAGGTTTAAGACCCGGAGAGAAGCTATATGAAGAGCTTCTCATTGGTGACAATGTCGAAGGAACTAGCCACGAAAAAATCATGACGGCAATGGAGAGTAAGCTCAATTGGCCAGAGATGCAGATACTATTGGACGAGCTAGACGAGTGCTGCCATGATTTTAATGTAGACTGTATAAGAAGAATACTGTTAGAGGCTCCAACAGGCTTTGTACAACATATAAATTTGAAAATCGCATCTAAGAGTGGCTAAATCACAAACTCATCGACTGCTCTTCGCTTATTTAAGGGCCAAAAGCATGGTTAAACATTAGTGGTGTAACTCAATGAAAAATCTTGTTCTCTATTTTGGCTCTTCAAAAAAAGAGCTTTACCAGGTTGATATGTGGTCCCAGCTACTGCATGAACTAAGCAAAACCTTTGCGGTAGAGATAATATTTCGCCAGCCTATGGCTTACTACACCTACAAAGGCCCATTTAAAAAGCACCTCTGCTTGCGGGCGAGTAAGCTTGAAAGCTACGTACTCAACCATGATATTGCTGCATGTATTTACGTCAACAATACCATGCTTAACTACCATATGCTTAAGTATCACCACTTTCCTCAGCTCCATATTGGCCATGGTGAGAGTGACAAGAGTTGCTCTAGCACTTTCCACTTCAATGCCTACAGCAAAGTATTGGTTGCAGGTCATGCAGCTAAAGAGCGATTATTAAAAATTGGCATAAACGATGCGAATATCGCTGTGATTGGCCGACCAAGCACAACGATAGATCCATCCCCAGAAATTGATTCCATCCGCAAACTCGCTGGCGACCGAAAAATCATTGCTTATACACCAACATGGGAAGGTGGGAGTAAGGAAACACGCTACAGTTCTATTGATGTGATCGGAGAGGAATTAATTGAATATTATCGAAATCACAGTGAGTATTTCCTTGTGTTCAAGCCTCATCCACTGATTGGTAAGAAAAGCAAAACGTCTAAGAAAGCACTTAAAGATATCAAAAAAACCATTTCAAGTAGTAATAATATCGCAATCTTTGAAGGTGATATAAACAGCCTACTCCCAATCGTGGATGGGCTCTATACCGATATTTCTAGTGTTGTTATTGATTACATGCAATACAACAAGCCATATGTCACTTATGTTCCTGAATGGGAAACCGAAAACCTCAAATACATTCAAAGCGCCAATACTTCAAAGTATGGGGATAATCTTAATGTATTGATTAGTAATCTAAATGATTTAATTAAAAAAGGCGTTAATTATTCAATTACATATAAACACTATGTATTTCAAGACGATTTAAAATCCATCACTTCAAAAATCACACTAGAAACAAAGCTTTAATAGCAGCTATATCTTTAAGCCAGGTTAGATTGATTATAGGTACAAAAATTGAAAATTTTACTACGTTCTGGAAAACTGCCATTTGAGTATATATCACCAGAGCAAACACTGAGAAACAACACCTTAGGTACAAATAGTGGAAATTTAATTTTTTCACATTCGATGCATAGAATGCTATCAGTAAAGGGGGTAGATATATCCTCAAACTACTACAAATTTAACCCTGGTCTTGCATCAGAAATTAACGATAACTACGATGCTTTTGTAGTACCACTTGCAAATGCATTTCGTAAGTCCTTCATCGAACAACTCGATGAAATGACAACTCTCATACAACGCCTAAATATTCCTGTTATTGTTGTTGGTGTTGGAGTACAAGCCACGCTTGACTACAATACTGATGCCCTTAAGCCATATACTAAAAGCATTTACAATTTTGTTACTGCTGTACTGGATAAATCAAATACAATTGGTGTTCGTGGTGAGTGTACTTACAATTTTTTAGTTAACATCGGCATACCTAAGGACAGAATTGATATTATTGGCTGCCCTTCAATGTTCTTGGATGGCGCAAACTTATCGATCACTAAGAAAAAAGAACATTTAGACAAAGAATCAAAAGTAGCGATTAATATCTCACCATATGCTAAGAAAATATTGGATATTGCTGAGCACAACCGAAACTTAATTGATGACCTAACTTACATTCCTCAAAACAATGATTCTCTAAAGCGATTAATTTGGGGGGGGAACCCAATAAACCCAAAACTACCAGACGACATTACCCATCCAATGTACATGAATGACAAAGTTCGCTTCTTCGTCGATCCTACTACTTGGATTGACCACCTTAAGGCATACGACTTTGTCTTCGGCACCCGAATTCACGGGACAATAATGGGCATTCTTGCTGGCACTCCATCGTACTTACTTGCTCACGATTCGAGGACGTTAGAACTGGCCGAATATTTTGAAATACCACACAAAAGAATTGATGCGATTAAGTCTACATGTAATGCTTTTGACTTATATCAAGAGGCAGATTATTCAAAAATGCTCAGTGGTCATATTGATCGTTTTGATCGATTTACATCTTTCATTGAAAAAAATGGGCTCAAGCATGTTTATCAATCAGGAGAAGACCATGGAGCACAGTTTGACACTCGAATTGCTACATCTGTATTTCCACGTGAAGTTACAACCCCCTATGGAGCAAATAACTTTGAAATAATTTCACGGATACAATTTCTTCATCAAGAAAATAAGCGAAATATTGCATTAAGCAATAAAACAATAAAGACGTTAAAGAAATTAACTCCAAAGCCAATTATAAGAGCTTTGCGATCACTAAAAGATATTTAACATATACTTGGCCTCAATATTGAGGCCAATATTCTACACTTGATAATTATTGCAAGTCTTTATAAATTTTATTTATAACATCAGCTGTTCGCATGCCACTTTTTCCATCGCAAGAAGATAAATAAAAACCCTTGAAGTTGTCATATTTGACTTTATCAAAATTACCGGCATTCCTGATCGATTGTAATAACTCATCAGTAGAAGGGTTCAGAACTTTATTACCAGGTAATTCATCATAATCAAAATAAAATCCTCGCTCATAATTTTCTAAATCTTCAGCATAAAAAACAATAGGCTTATTCAATAGCATTGCCTCATAAAATGCCGAAGAATAATCTGTAATGAACACGTCAGATATTATAGTTAACTTAGTCGTATCTTCAGATGAAACGTCAATAATCCTCCCTTTCTCAACCAAATTAGTAATACCAACAGGTGTTCCTTTCTTTAATATACGCTGATAGACGGCTGGGTGATGTTTGAAAAGTATCACTTCATCATCATTAAGCTGGCTTGAGATTTTTTCCAAATCAAGATCTAAGAACAAACAACGACTAGGCAGTTCTCTATATGTAGGCATATACATATAAATTTTCTTACCTTTTAAATTTGGATATGTCTCGAAAAACTCATCTCTTAATTGAGATGATTGGTTAGAATTAAAGTAAAGGTCAGTTCTTGGTGTTCCTACAGGGAAAACATCAGCTTTGTTTAAGCACATCGTATCAGCATATTCTGCTTGTATTGGTTCGCTTGAGCAAATCATATAATCTGTTTGACCATAATTAGAACTAAAGAATGTAGGATCATGACGACCAAACTTCTTAAAAAGACCTGACGCATGCCAAACATTAAATACTTTCTTTCCTTTACCATATTTGCTTAAAGGCGAGTATGGAACGGATGTTATTACAAGTCTTGCTTCCTTCAGTTTTTCTATTGTTTCTTTCGATACATCCCATGAATTTGTACAGAATACATTCATGTTTAAATAAGGAACAACAAATTTCTTGCATTCATCCATTCCTGGATAATCTATAACGATAACATCCGTTAAATTGGAAGTCGGTACAATATCTACTGATTTTTTATTGGTTGAAAGTAGTTTATCATAAACAGTGCGAATCAAGCCTGAAAAATTATGCCTATTATACATATACTTCAGGTAATTTATTATTTCATTTTTTGTTGTTTTTCTAAACTTAACTACTCTTTGTGGTTTAGATTTTACTACTATTTCAAACAACTCATCATATTCAATATCTAGTTTACTTTTAACTAATGAAAAAGTATCTTTCATTCCCGCCTTCAATATAGCATTAGAAGCAAGCTTTGATATTACAAGATGCAATGACTGCTCATCAAAATATTGCTGATTACGTGCAATACAGTCAATATAGTTAGTATATAATTGACGCATCCTATTCATAGATGGATTATCAGAGTGAAGTCTATTAACTATATAGCTTGATGCTATATTCTTTAGAAATCTTCTATACGCTAACTTTGACTCAATAGTATTGATTTCTTTAACGAGAATATTAAATATATATGAAATTGCTTTATCAAAGCTTGAAATTACTTTCTCTGTATTCCTTGTAACTGAATTAGGATTAAAGCAATAATAATATGAATACTCTGATGAAATTATATATTTACATTTCAAGTTTTTAATCAAGAACATATTCATGATTACATCTTCAAATATGTCAGGTATTGAACTATATTCTTCAGAAAAATCTGCAAGTAAATCCGTTTTAATTACTTTGTTGTGAATAGAATAGCTAATGTTATCTGACTTGCCCCAGCAACCTATTGCTTGAAGGCTATCTTTTTGATCATAAATAATAACATCACTTGGTTTATCATGCATTGATGGTTCAGCATCGGGTAACTCAGAAATTTTAAATCTTTTACCTTCAACAACATCTGCATTTTCTTCAACAGCTAAAGTCAATAAAGACTCTAATGCTTTTTCTTCCAAGTAATCATCAGAATCTAAGAAAAAAAGGTAATTCCCTTTCGCTTCCTTTATTAGTTTCAATCTATTGTAAAGGATACCTTTGTTTTCTTCATTAATTATCAGCTGAATACGACTATCTCGAAGAGCATATTTATTAATGATATCAGTTGAGCTATCATTTGATTTATCATCAATAAGAATGATTTCAAGATCTATATTATTTTTCAATACACTGTCTATACAGCGTGAAATAGTTTTTTCTGCATTATAAACTGGAATTAATATTGATAAAGTACTCATTTTACTCCCAACTCCATCATTCACTAAATTTGAGACACAATTTTAAATTTCTTTATTGATGTGATATTTTTTGTCAATCTTGGTATCGATACAACAATCATTCTAGATACAAAAAATATTGGAACTAGATGGAGTATGTTTCCTTGATGTGTATATGCCGTATATGCCAAATAACCCACCATTATAATATACATTACCAATGAATAAACTTCAGTATAAAACTCAATATTCTTTGACATTATCTCAACAAGGAGTTCATCAAAAATATACAGACTGACCGCTACAACTAGAGTACAAAAAATAAAGTATGGAACATTAAATACTGCAATAACTGAGAGGCAAAATACATTCAATAAAATATCTGCCTGAACTTCTACTGACTTAGAAAAAAACTCTTTTGCTTTATTAACTGATTTAATGAAATCTGGGTATTCCTTATGCTTCTCTGCTAGGCTCTTTTTCTTACAACTAGTGCTTTTGTAATTTACAAACATATAAGAGAGGAGTAAAAAAACAAAGCCACTTATCATCAATACCAATAAAAAAGCCAAATCATTGGTTAAAAAATCAGGCAATAACGCTTGTAGTTTATGTGGTACCGAGTTTGTCCCCATGATTAGCACAAACTGAAGTGGTACAATCATGATGACGACTTTCATCAAGCGGTTTAGCGCAATATAAAAAGATGCCATGAACAATGAGTTAATGCTAAATCTTTTGTATGTGGCTATAATACTTTTTGTTTTATTTAACATACTCTTGTCCAAGAACCTCGTCTTTAAAAACCTTCACAGAGTTATTCATTTTACCATTAAAACGTTCAGAAATAGCTTTCCTTTTTAGTCGCATATCATCACTTGATTGGGTGTCTGTTAGAAATTCAATTAAATCTGCTTGAGTTCTAATTCTAACGCCAGGACAAAACTCATCGAAGTCATAACAGAAACCATTCTCTTCTCTATATTGTTCACAGTCATAGTCATAAATTGCTATTGATCTATCAAGTATTAAGTAATCAATCACTATACTTGAATAGTCAGAGATTATAGCATCATAAGTATGCAAAAAATCATTAATTTCCGGCTCTGTCACTGGTGTCGACAACTTTATATTTTCCGAAAGAAAGCTTTGATCTTCAGGTAGAAATAAAGGGTGTGGCCGATAGTATAAAAAAATATTGTTTTGCCGCAAGAAACAATCCAACTCCATAAGATTTAAGTCATCAAATTTAAAAAATGATGGCTTCTCATTGTAACGCCATGTTGGTGCATATAAAACTTTACGAGAACTGTCAGTAATAGAGTCATTTCTACTCAATTCAATAATTCTGTCCGTTCTTGGCTGTGAAGCATATATGAATTTTTTTATTGGGCAGCCAAACATATTAGAGAGAATTTTTGCCACCTCTTCTGTCGGTGCAAAATGATAAGTGAAGTTTGATTGATTTAAATAATAATAGATACGCTTTAGTACACTAACCTTACTCTCAAGTAGCCCAGAAGCTTTAACTGGAATGCCATGGCCAAGGTGTAAAACAGTTCGATTTATCGCCAAACCAAAACCTTGAACTGGCATATCAAAGTACGAACAAACCCACACAGCAGATCGAAGACAATAGATTTTATCAGCTAATGTATTGTTACTGATAAAATAATCGCCATACTCTTCTGTCAGCTTAGCTCTCTCTTCAGCATCCCTAATAACAAACTTACACTGATAATAAGAATTATTAGCAATATAGTCTTCAAATAAATATTTTGAATTTGAAGTAAAATCTCCTTTAAAGGAAGACATAAAAATAATTCGCTTTTCTTTCTGCATTGGAATACATAATAAACCCAATAATAAAGTAGAAAAAAAACGATATATTCTTAGTAATGTGTATTTATTCAAAATCAGCCACCAAAACGGTGTTGATAAAAATTCAACACCGTTGTTATGTCTATTATTTTCCAGTCAATGAATATAGAGCTAGTTTAAATTCATCAAATGCATTTTCGGGACACTCACCCATGACATATTGACGATACTCTTGCCTTTCCTTATACCTATTATCTACAGGATCATTATTGCTGAAAAAATATTTAACATCTTTTCCATGAATAACATTGCAACACTTTGCTATAGGAAAGGCTTCTTCAAAATCCTCTTCCTTGTACGGGTTAGTGATGTAGATAGGTTTATTAAAATACAAATAATCTGATATAACACTTGATACATCAGAGATTAACAGATCAGACCGACTCATTTGCATGTATATATCAGATGCAGAATCAAAAACTACTGAACTATTTTCTTGATATTTTTGCTTTAATTCTTCAACTTTAGCTGAAAAGGCTTTATTAACTGTACCAGTAAAAGGATGTAGACGGACAATTACATCCAAATCAATAGCAACTAACTGCTCAAGTAAGGACTCCATCATAACAACTACTGATGAATAGCTGGAATCTGAATGAGCGCCTTCCCATGTTGGTGCATATAAAACAGTTTTCTTTTTAGGTGAACCATCGCCTACTTGCATGTCAGCCATCTGAATCGCAACATTAGGGCGTCCTACCTTAAAGAAATAATTATCGGGAAGGGTAATATTATTTCGCTTAAATCTATCTATATGCGCATCTCCGGCAACAAAAGAGTGATCATACATTTTGAATAAGTTATGAGCACTGGATAATTTGTCACTATCACCGTGTCCAATAAAAACATGTTTTATATCAAGATCACGGACAAGATGGATATTGTTCCCAGTATTCGCTGTATAGAGAACAACTTTAACATCAGGTGCAGAAACTAAATTAGAAATATCACCCGCTTTAGGTATGTATAAAACTGGAATATTAGTTTCATCTTCCAATTCTAACCCGTGTAATTTCCGAACTACAATTACTACATCATTACCAAGTTGCTCAATAACAGGTAACCACATCCTAACTTGGTATAAGCTTTTTGCTGTCCCGCAATGGTGCAAAACAATAGGAGTGCTAATTTTCTCTTTATGGCTTAGCCCATCATGTAGATGGGCTTGAGCTTTTTTCAAAATAATACGTCCAAGGGCAAAAGTTTTTTTAACCCCTTTTTTGAAAAAGTAATCACTTACAACTGACATCTAAAATTCACTCCAGTGACATCATTTGTCAGAGCAATCAATGTAACGTCTGCAACTTCTTCCGGCGTTAGTAACGTTGACTGGCATTCAATACCAAAGTTCTTTTCTCGCATCGGTGTTTTTGTACGATCTGGCGTTACACAGTTGATTCGAACATTATGTGGTGCCCATTCTTCGCCTAACGCCTGGGTCAGGTTGACAATCGCTGCTTTTGTCGATGAGTAAACCGAGTAGAACGCACGACCGCGGGTATAAGAGCTAGAACTGAACAAAATCAAGCTGCCTTTGGTTTCTTTGAGATAATTGAAACCAATGCGCGCCAAATTGAAGTTTGAGATAAGGTTAACATCAATATCTTCGCGGATTTCAACCTCGGTCGTTTGAGCAAGTGGTTTCTTGTTCAAGCTGCCGGTTGTGTTCACGATCGCATCAATTCTGCCATGCTTAACATGGATATCAGCTAAGAATTTTTCAATTGCCGCAGAGTCAGTGATCGATGCTCCCGTCTCGGTACGAGAGAACGAGTAAATTAAAGCACCGCTGCCATCGAGTTTTTCGATCACGCTCTTGCCAATACCGTAACTACCACCGAAAATTACGACAACCTTATCTTTAAACTTAGTCAGGTCAACTGGCAAGTTGGCGACATCTTTCTGATTAAGTTGGAAAAGAATATCAGCAACTTGGATATCATTTGGATTGGTGATTTTAATATTATTGTAATCACCATATACTACCTTGATACCCACTTCAGGTAGGAAGTGCTTAACAACTCCGCAATCGTCAGTAACCACAAAATCAGGATCTTGGGCCATAAGTTCATAAGCATGAAGCAATGTTGACAGCTTAAAGCCCTGAGGTGTTTGTCCCTGGTATAGCTCACTACGTTTCGGAATGTCAGCAATACAGCCACCTTTGACTTTAATGATGGTGTCTGTACATGGAACCGCTACGTCGACAGATTCATGCTCGTCAAGGTCATGAATACAGCGGTTAATGATATCGCTTGAAATGAATGGCCTTACACTATCATGGATAAGAACCTTAACCTTAGAAGCCTCATGCCTTGCTTTGATACATGCTAGCGCCGAACGAGTCGAGTCTGCCCGCTCCTTGCCACCACCAACGATATTGGTCACCTTGCTTGAAGATTGCAAGTTGACAATATTCTCAACCCTTTCAATGTACTCGGCCTTACAAACGACAACGATTTCGTCGATAAGCGCATGTTCTTCAAAAGCGGCTAAAGTGTGCTCAAAAACTGTTTTACCTGATAATTTTACAAATTGTTTTGGCAAGTCTCCACCAAATCGGCTACCCACGCCACCGGCTAAAATCACAGCTATGTTTGTATATTTCGACATTTTTGACCTTTAGAACACGAACTTATAAACGGGGCAAAATTATAAACTAAAATATGAGAATAACCTAATACCACGGGCAAAGCCTCTCCCCAATTTAAAAAGACGCCCTCTTTAGAGAAAGTCGTACTTCTTATGTATTCTCATTTCTATTGTCGTTATACTCCTAATCTATAATTTTTTCGCCCAATAACGAATAAGAGTTCAAGACATGCAAGAGTTAGTTCCATTTGTTCAAGAGAATATGATTTTAGCCATCGTATGGGTTGGCTTGGTTGTTGCCATCATTGCGAACGTAATCAAAACATCAAACGCAGCCTACAAAGAGATCACGGCAGCGCAAACTACACAGCTGATCAACCGTGAAAACGGCATTGTGGTTGATATTCGTACTAAAGATGAGTTCAAAAAGGGCCATATTACTGACGCACTTCACATTTTACCGTCAGACATCAAATCAAATAACTTGGGAAGCCTTGAAAGCCGTAAAGCTGACCCAATCATCGTAGTATGCAAGACAGGTCAAACTGCTCAAGAAAGCGCTAACTTGCTGGTTAAAGCAGGCTTCGAAAACGTAAGCGTACTGAAAAGTGGCTTAGTGGCTTGGAGCGAAGCGAATCTACCTTTAGTTAAAGGTAAAAAATAGGTTAAAGGCAAGAAGTAAGCTGACCTGATTCAACGAATATGACTTTAAGGTTTTGTCCGGCAGATATGACGAACAAAACCTAATTTAAATTTTTAAGGACAAGAAAATGGCTGAAGCAGCACAACAAGACGCACAACAAAACTTCGCAATCCAACGTATCTTCCTAAAAGACGTATCTTTCGAAGCGCCAAACTCTCCAGACATGTTTCAAAAAGAGTGGAACCCAGATGTAAAACTGGATCTAGACACTCAAAGCCGTGAACTTGGCGAAGGCGTGTACGAAGTAATTCTACGTCTAACGGTTACAGTTAAGAACGCAGAAGACACAGCATTCCTTTGTGAAGTTCAGCAAGGCGGTATCTTCTCTGCAAGCGAAATGGAAGCTGGTCAACTGGCTCATTGCCTTGGTGCATTCTGCCCGAACATCCTGTTCCCATACGCTCGTGAAACGATTTCTAGCCTAGTGGTTAAAGGTACGTTCCCACAACTGAACCTAGCACCTGTAAACTTCGATGCTTTGTTCATGAACTACCTACAGAACCAAGCTCAGCAAGCTGAAGGCGAACAGGCTTAAGTCTCAAAGTAGAACTTAACTCTAACGATTCAAGCGCTAGTTCGCTTTTAAATGCACATCGCAACTTCTGCGATGTGCATTTTTTCTTTACACTGTACTAAAGTTGAAAGCTCTTCTTATTTTAGTGGAAAGCTTTTCCAGAATTCTTCGATTTCCCTCAATATTTTTAGGTGGAAGCATGACAGACACAACTCACCCGACCAACACGACAGACGCTTACGGTAAAGACAGCGCTTACGGAAAAGAGATCGCCATGACTGTCATTGGTGCAGGTTCTTACGGAACCTCTTTAGCTATCTCTCTAGCGCGTAACGGTGCAAACGTTGTTCTTTGGGGGCATGACCCTGCTCATATGGCTCGCCTTGAATCTGAGCGCGCTAATAATGAGTTCCTGCCAAATATCGACTTTCCAGAAAGCCTAATCATCGAATCCGATCTTGAGAAAGCAGTAACAGCAAGTCGTGACCTTCTCGTTGTTGTACCTAGCCACGTGTTTGGTATTGTTCTAAACAGCCTGAAACCTTACTTAGGTACGGATTCTCGCATCTGTTGGGCGACCAAAGGCCTAGAGCCAGAAACAGGCCGCTTACTTAAAGATGTCGCGCACGATGTGCTGGGGGATGGGTACTCGCTAGCGGTTCTATCAGGGCCTACTTTTGCCAAAGAGTTAGCGATGGGCATGCCAACGGCTATCTCTGTCGCTTCACCAGATGAAGTTTTCTTAGAAGAGCTTCAAGAAAAAATTCACTGCGGTAAAACATTCCGCGTGTACGCAAACTCAGATTTCATTGGTATGCAGCTTGGCGGCGCAGTGAAGAACGTTATCGCAATTGGCGCAGGCATGTCGGATGGTATTGGCTTTGGTGCCAATGCACGTACCGCGCTTATCACTCGCGGTTTAGCTGAGATGAGCCGATTAGGTGCAGCTCTTGGGGCGCAACCAGAAACCTTCATGGGCATGGCAGGGTTGGGTGACTTAGTACTAACCTGTACTGATAACCAATCGCGTAACCGTCGCTTCGGTTTAGCGTTAGGTTCCGGTAAAGATGTTGATACTGCACAAGAAGAAATTGGCCAGGTGGTAGAAGGCTATCGCAACACTAAAGAAGTTTGGTTACTATCAGAACGTATGGGCGTTGAGATGCCAATTGTTGAACAAATTTACCAAGTGCTGTATCAAGGAAAGGATGCACACTTAGCTGCGCAAGATCTGCTTGCTCGAGACAAGAAGTCAGAGCGATAACATCGCTTATTAAGTCGTGGAATGAAATAGATAAAATGGATGGAAAAATGAAACACTGTGAACAGCAAAAGGTTTGGCAATGCATTGTGAAGGAAGCTCGACAGCAGTCAGAGCAAGAACCTATGCTTGCGAGTTTTTACCATGCCACCATTATCAACCACGAAAGCTTAGGCGCTGCGCTTAGCTACATCCTAGCAAATAAGCTAAAAACAGCATCAATGCCAGCAATGGCAGTGCGTGAAGTGGTTGAACAAGCATTCAAGCAGGACCAATCGATTATTGATGCGGCCGCTTGTGATATTTGCGCGACGGTAAATCGAGACCCTGCGGTTGAGATGTACTCGATGCCTCTGCTTTATCTAAAAGGCTACCACGCTCTTCAAGGTTACCGAGTGGCTAACTGGTTGTGGATGCAAGGCCGTATTGCGCTTGCCACTTACCTACAGAACCAAATTTCGGTTGCTTGCCAAGTGGATATTCACCCAGCGGCTCGTATCGGTAAAGCGATCATGCTCGACCACGCGACAGGTATTGTGATTGGTGAAACCGCTGTCGTTGAAAATGATGTATCGATTCTTCAAGACGTTACTTTAGGTGGTACGGGGAAAGAAGGTGGCGATCGTCACCCTAAGATCCGCGAAGGCGTAATGATTGGTGCTGGCGCTAAAATCCTTGGCAATATTGAAGTGGGTGAAGGCGCTAAGATTGGCTCTTGCTCTGTAGTTCTGCAGGCTGTACCACCTCATACTACCGTGGCGGGCGTGCCAGCAAAGATCGTAGGTAAACCTAAAACTGACAAACCATCTTTAGACATGGATCAGGGGTTTAACGGTCGCTCTCAGAACTTCATCCATGGTGATGGGATTTAAGAGCAGGTTCGGGATTCAACGAATAACCGATAGCCGAGATGCAAAAAGATTTAAAAGCAGCTGTTGATCATGAATAAGAGCAAAATGACGATAATGATGAAACAAATTCGAGCCATTAACCGGACTCTTTTGATATCTGCCAGCCTTTGTGTTGCTCTTTTATCTACATCGTCATTTGCCGCCTCTCAGGGGGAACTGAAAGGCGTATCAAGCGAAATCTCTCGTCAACAGAAAGCGCTCTCTTCCCAGCAAAAGAAACTCGATAGCCTACAGGCAAACCTCAAGAAGCAGGAGCTGTCCATCGCTTCACTTGAAAAAGCGATTCTAGACAGTAAAAAGCAGCTCAATACCGCTAATGCTAATATTGCTAATTTAGACACAAAGATTAAAGCGCTTACGGCTCAGAAAAAAGTCCAGACAGACAAGTTAGAGCAGCTCATTCAGACTTACTACATGACGAGTCGAGCTAAGGCTTCTTCTCACATTCTCAACACCGGTGTAGAAGAAGATCGCATCAGTCATTATTACCAGCACCTTGCCAAAGCTCGCTCCGCAACCATTAAAACGATTGAACAGACGCAACTTGAATTAGAAGAAAGCCACAAACAGCGTCAACTCGAGCAAGAACAAATCGCAACATTGTTAAAACAGCAAACCACCAAGCGTGACAAGTTGTCTCAGACTCAAACACAACGTAAGAAAACCGTTGGCAGTATTAAGAAGAATATTTCTGGCGACAAAAATTACTTGGCTGAACTTCAGCGAAATGAAACTCGCCTGAAAGCTGAAATAGCAAAAGCAGAAAAAGCGGCTCGAGAACGACGTAATGCCGTCCCGATGGATGGCCTAGCAAAACGTAAAGGTAAGCTACCTTGGCCGATCAAAGATAAAGTTCTACATAGCTACGGTTCTCGCCAAACGGGTCAAATCAACTGGAAAGGCATGGTGATCAACGCCAAGTACGGTCAGCAGGTGAAATCGGTTTACTCAGGCACGGTGGTATTTGCCGAGTATCTGCGCGGTTATGGTTTAGTGGTTCTTCTCGACCATGGTAAAGGTGATATGACGCTCTATGGCTTTAACCAAGCACTACTAAAGAAAGAAGGTGACAAGGTTAAAGCGGGTGAAGCCATCGCGCTTGCAGGTGACACTGGCGGCCAAACACGCCCATCATTGTACTTTGAAATTCGTAGAAACAGCCAAGCTCAGAATCCAAAGAGTTGGTTGGTTAGGTAAAGAGCAGATACGGGATGCGAGTATCTTTCTTCGAATCCCGTATACCGCTTACTCGTCTCTTTCTATTTAGAGTTCAACGCCCTTACACCATCTTCCAACAATGTCAGCTGTTCAAAACCTTGCGCGGTCGCAATTGGTTTAACGGTCGCTATCATCTGCAGCATTCCTTGATGAACGACTTGCTCGGTAATTTGGGCTTTTGGAGACATCGCAGACTGATACGCCAACCAACCCGATGCGATCAAGTGAAGAGAAGTGACCATCGATTTCATTTCCGTATCCGTTGCTTTGAGCAGGTTCAACTCAACGAAGGCTCGCATGATATCGACAAGATTCGTTTGCAGCTTTTCTTGTACGGCCATGTAATCAAGGTGGAGTTTTTCATCACGTGACAATATTTCAGGCAGATTCGCATAGAAGAATCGGTACTTCCACATCAGTGTGAAGATAGAATCTAAGTAAGTCTTTAGTAACGTCAGGCTTTCTTGTTGGCCTTGAATCGGTGTGAACCTTTCAAGTAACTCTGTCGAATAGAGAGTAAAGATGTCACGGACAATTTCTTGCTTGTTGCGGAAATGGTAGTAGAGGTTACCAGGGCTAATCTCGATATGCTCAGCAATATGATTGGTCGTAATACTACGCTCACCGTGCTCATTAAAAAGCTCTAGAGCAGCGTAAACAATCTTGTCACGTGTTTTCATTAGTTATTAGTATCCCTATCCGTTTAGAGGTTCAGTATATCGCCACTAAACGGATAGATCGAGCTGTTAACATCTGGTCTAATTAGCATTAGCTAAAATAAAACCAGATCAATCACTGCCAAAGAGGTCTCGCGTGTAAACCTTATCTGCAACGTCTGCGATCTCTTCTACCATTCGATTAGAAACAATCACATCGGACACCGCTTTGAACTCAGCAAGATCAGAATAGACTTTCGAGTTAAAGAAGTGCTCTTCTTTCAATACCGGTTCAAACACGACGACTTCGATGCCTTTGGCTTTTAAACGCTTCATGATCCCTTGGATGGAAGAAGCACGGAAATTGTCAGAGCCCGCCTTCATGATCAAACGATAAATACCGACAATTTTAGGCGAGCGCTTAATAATTGAATCCGCAATGAAGTCCTTACGAGTACGGTTAGCATCGACAATGGCACCGACAATGTTGTTTGGTACATCTTGGTAGTTCGCTAATAGCTGTTTGGTATCTTTGGGTAAGCAGTAGCCACCGTAGCCAAACGAAGGGTTGTTGTAGTGACTGCCAATTCGAGGGTCTAAGCCAACACCTTCGATGATCTGACGAGAATCCAAGCCATGCGCTTCCGCGTAAGAATCAAGCTCATTGAAATAAGAAACTCGCATCGCTAGGTAGGTATTTGAGAACAGTTTTACTGCTTCTGCTTCTGTTGAGTTAGTAAACAAAACATCGATGCTTTCTTTTTCTGCGCCTTCAACCAGCAGATTCGCAAACACTTTAGCGCGTTCAGAACATTCACCAACGATAATACGTGATGGGTGTAGATTATCGTACAGGGCCTTGCCTTCACGCAAAAACTCCGGTGAGAACATGACGTTTTCGCAGTTCAGCTCTTGCTTAATACGCTCGGTATAGCCAACCGGCACCGTTGATTTAATAACCATCACCGCATCAGGATTGATCTCCATGACGTCTTTGATGACAGATTCTACAGAGCTGGTATCAAAATAATTGTTTTTAGGGTCATAATCGGTAGGTGTAGCAATGATGACAAATTCAGCATTTTTGTAAGCGGCTTTATCCGTTGTTGCCATGAAGTTCAGCGTCTTATTTGATAGAAAGTGCTCAATCTCATTATCTACAATCGGTGACTGCTTATTATTCAGCATTGTCACTTTTTCATCGATGATATCTACCGCGACTACTTCATGATGTTGTGCTAACAGCATTGCGTTTGATAGACCCACATACCCAGTACCGGCTACTGCAATCTTCATGATAATACCTATAGTTTTGAGTAATTAACTCAACATAATTTATAACTTAGCTTGCCGTATCATACTCTGGTTGGGGAATTATTCCACTAGCCCGCTTTATCCATTCCTTGCTATACTCGTGACAGTTTTGTATTCAAAAGAGTTAGAAAATTATGATTATCGTAACGGGTGGTGCTGGCATGATTGGCAGCAATATTGTTAAGGCGCTTAATGAAGCGGGCCACAACGATATTCTAGTCGTCGACAACTTAAAAGATGGTAAGAAATTTAAGAACCTTGTAGACCTAGACATCACGGATTACATGGATCGTGATGACTTCCTAACTCAAGTCATGGCCGGTGATGATTTTGGTCATATTGAAGCTGTTTTCCATGAAGGAGCATGCTCTGCTACCACTGAGTGGGATGGCAAATACATGATGCTCAACAACTATGAATACTCAAAAGAGCTACTCCATTACTGTGTTGAACGTGAAATTCCTTTCTTGTATGCCTCTTCAGCTGCAACTTACGGTGAAACCGACACTTTCATTGAAGAACGAGAGTACGAAGGTGCATTGAATGTCTACGGCTATTCAAAACAACAATTTGATAACTACGTTCGCCGCTTAACCGCGGATGCAGCAGCACACAACGAAAAGCTTTCGCAAATCGTAGGGTTTCGTTACTTCAATGTTTATGGTCCACGCGAGCAACACAAAGGCAGCATGGCCTCTGTCGCTTTCCACCTAAACAACCAAATGAATTCCGGTGAAAACCCGAAATTGTTCGCAGGTAGCGAAACCTTTAAGCGTGATTTTGTGTATGTCGGTGATGTTGCAGCAGTAAACCTGTGGTTCTTAGAAAATGGTGTTTCTGGCATCTTTAACCTAGGCACCGGCAATGCTGAGTCGTTTGAAGAAGTCGCCAAGGCAGTTATCAAGCACCATGGTAAAGGCGAAATCGAAACGATTCCTTTCCCTGAGCATTTAAAAGGTGCTTACCAAGAATTCACTCAAGCAGACCTAACGAAGCTTCGCGGTACAGGTTGCGATATCGAGTTTAAAGCAGTAGCCGATGGCGTTGCTGAGTACATGAAGATCGTAAACGCTTAACGGTATATTTCAGATTAGGACCAATAATACACCCTACTTTTAGCGTGTATTATTGGGAATGTCTAACGAATATAATCATTCCCAGAGTGACCGATATTAAGTTAACTCTCTGATTTAAATAATGTAGTGAATGAATGACCACACAACGCAATGATTTTGATCCAAAAGCTTACAATCCTGAGTTTGAATGGGGTTTTCTAGCACCTAAATACTGGGGAACTTGGATTGCTGTTTTGTTATCGTCTTTAGTCTGCTTCTTACCTAATAGCATTCGTTTAGCATTAGCTAAGTTTATGGCTAAGCAAGCTGTAAAAATTAAGAATAAGGCTAACCGCCGGGCTCGAGTGAATCTTGAGATGTGTTTCCCTGAGCAATCTATCGAAGAGCGCGAAGAAACTCTCTATCAGTCATACGTTACTTCCATCTCATTTTTGATGGGATTTGCTTCACTGACACTCAAGAGTAAAACTTGGCTAGAGAATAACACTGCGATAAACGGCCTGAGCAATCTAACCGATATTACAGACAGTGGCGAGAATGTGATCTTGCTGGTGCCACACACATGGGCTATCGATATCCCAGCGGTATTATTAGCTTCACGCAATTTACCTGTATCTGCGATGGCGAAAGCACAAAAAAACAAACTCAGTGACTGGCTAATGCACCGACAGCGCGTGCAATACGGCGGTCGTGTTTATGATCGCAGCGGTGGTATCAAACCTTTCATCAAGTCGGTACGTGATGGGTACCTGGGTTACTACCTCCCTGATGAAGATCTTGGCCGTGAGCACAGTGTCTTCGTTGACTTTTTCGCGACTCAAAAAGCAACTATCTCAGGCCTTGGTCGCCTATCAAAACTCAGTAAAGCTAAAATTGTGCCCTTGTTTGCTCAATACGATAGCAGTACAGGCCAATACGCCTTGGACTTCTACCCTGCTCTACCCTTCCCAACAGGAAGCGAAGAAGAGGACGCACGTATGATGAACCAATGTATTGAAAATTACGTGAGCAAAAACCCAGAGCAATATATGTGGATCTTAAGACTGCTTAAGACTCGCCCTGAAACCCATACCAACCCTTATAAGTAATTATCACCTTGAATTTGTCACAAAAAAACAACAACTTGTTTAGCCTAATTATGCTTATAAGTATTTTGGGGTACTTCATGTTTAAAACATCTTATCGTTATCTTGGTGATGTCTTTCAAGCTCTACTATATCTAGGAACTTTAGGTGCTTTATACCTACATAAGGTCAATATTTTAAAGTGCCGTGTAGTACAGCTTTTCTTGTTATCAATTCTCTTACAAACGATCAGTTGGTATAACTTACACCTCTTAGACCCTACTTATCCCAATGAGTTATCACTTACTTGGTTGGGTTACCTATTTATATTCTTTACAGTTGCACTATGGCTCAAAGGCAATCAAAAGAAAATAAATGCCACGATGCTTGCTTTTGTTATCGGTACTATACTTACGTGTTTACTGCACTCAAAGAACATTCATGCCGATTTCATAAAGGTCATTAGTGGTTTAAGAACTGATTACCATTTCATGAATGCAAACCATTCAGCAGCTCTTCTTGCTACGTCTTTAGCCATAATTACGTATCTGACTTCAAAGTTAGCGTCCAACATAAAATATATGACATTATTACTAATACTTTCAGCAATAGTCATTTTTCTATTGATGGGAACTCAGTCTCGTTCAGCTTATGTCGCATTAGTAATACCATTTTCAATTTTAATCTATTACGGCGGTAAAAATAGTAAAAAGAACTTAGCTTTTACTGTTTCAATTACTGTGTTAACAATTGGTAGCTTTATTTACTCTTCCATGCCCCGAGTAAAATCCGAAGCTGAAGTCTTTCAAAAAAAATATGAACATAATGTTGAAGTTAATAATGAAAAGTCACGCCCTATAACAGCTAAACCTAAGTTACCTTTAACGAAGAAAGTAGAAGACTTGAACCAAGAGCAAGAACTACTCGAGCGTTTAAGTTTAAGAGAAAACATGGTTAAAAAATTAGCTCATCTCTCTGAGAATATACCTTACACACCTGTAGGCTTCCGCTTTCATTTCTGGATAGATACTGTTAAACAATCCCTATACAACCCGATTTTTGGTCTAGGAAATAATGCAAATAAATACATATTAGAACATTCTGATCACAAGAAAATATATAAAAAGAAAAAATTTAGACATCTTCATAATAGCTACATGGAGATTGTAGCGTCCTATGGTTTACTTGGTATATTATTGATAGGCTATTTATATTTTTATGTTTTCAGTGTTGTGAAAAATAATGGCGGGAAGGAAGTACTAATTCTTGCTGTATGCCTATACTCATTGTTGGGTGTTATAAACATTTTTGAGTCATATATTTTTGTAAAAAGTGGAGTTTTAATTCATACACTAACTCTCGGGATATTATATAGTTACAAATTCAAAGGTGAGGTTGAAAATGAAGCAAAATAGAACAATTCACGCGATCTGGTTGGGAGGAACTCCAAATAGTTTCTCTAATGCATGTATCGATGATTGGGAAAAACAGGGATTTACTTATAAACTTTGGTTAGATGATAACCCTGTAATAATCGACTTGATAGATGGCTGTGATTTTGCTCGAGAATGCTATAAGAGAAAACTCTATGCTTTCGTCACCGATTACTTACGCCTAAAAATATTGTCTTTGGAAGGTGGTCTCTATTTAGATACAGACGTAACAATTACCAAAGATCCCTTCCCACTATTTGATGATTTGTCTTTTTCCGCTGGGTGGGAAAGTGATAAATTTCTTGGAAATGCAATAATTTACGCCAATAAAAACTCAAAAATATTGGCGAAACTTGTTCATTTCTATGAAAACGAAATAATGTCATCTTCACTATATATGGGACCTAAGGTTTTATCCTACAAGTTAACTCACGATGGTTTCCAAGAATTGGAACCATGTCGATTGTATGAACAAGCTTATTTTTATGCATATGATGGAAAGAAACTATTAGATATAAATAGTCATACACCTCGCTACATGACTCACTGGTATCAACATTCTTGGAAAAGTAATAAAGGTATAGTATTTCTAAAATCCAAGCATAAAAACTTCTGGGGAAAGCTCTATACTCACCAAAAATACCTATTCAAACTTAAAAACAAGTTTAGATAAGTGAAAGGGGTATTAAGCCCCTTCCCCCAAGAAAGCAATACAACTTGCAAGTCATCGATTCTAGGATACGTTTAGCTGGTGGTAAGCGTTAGCTATACACATAGCCGAAAATTTATTATCAAATGGAACGGTATAACATTGCTTGTCAGCTAGAATTTTTTCCATATGCATGGGTAAGTCACTTTCTGCCGAAATTACGGATTGATTATCACCAACTATTTCATAGATACCACCCGAACAATTTGTAGTAAGTAACGGCTTTTCAAGGGCTATTGCCTCTATTAATACCGTAGGCAAACCCTCGAAATCAGAGGTCAGCACTAAGCCTTTAGAATGCTTTAAATAAGGGTATGGGTTCGCTAAAAAACCTTTAAAAATAACACGTTCTTCAAGACCTAGGGCTTTAACTTGTTGCTGAGCTTTCTCTAACAGGCCACCATTTCCAAGTAAGACAAGCTTGACTGATGTGTTAGTCATTTTTGAGAATGCATCAATTAAACGGTCATGTCGCTTAGCTCGATTGAATCGTCCAATGTGAACAAGATAGTCACCTAAACTATCCACATCAACAGGTTCATCAGCTAAATCTTTAAGTTCTGCTAACTCTGTTGGGTTATAAATAACAGTATTTGAAAATTTAGACTCAAATGATGATTCATACTCACATTTTGAAGCTTCGGAAACAAAGATCAACGGATGATTTTTATACGTAGTATTGATTTTTCTTTGTATTTGTTTCTTTTTAATCCAACTCTTGCCTCTTAAAAACGCAGAAGAATATGAGCTATGTATCACATGATGAGTTTTTAAAGTACTTTCAGACATTATTTTGTCAGCAAGTAACATGTTACTCAGTACCAATGCATCTTTTGAGATTTTCTTAGTGATATATGCATCTATGGATTTTGCCACATTTTTCTTATATGAAAGACGTCTTAAACCCTTTTTAGATACGTTACAAAAATCACTAACAAAGTGTACTCTATACCCTGCAATATCGTGTTCAACAGCTTTTTCTATTGAGACAATATGACACTCATAGTCTTGATATTTTTCCATCGCCTTATAAAGGTTAAGAACAAACTTCTCTGCTCCACCTCCCCGCAAAGCTGATATCACAAAAACCATTTTTTTCATCAAAACATTGCCTCTAAGCGTTTATTTAAGTCTAAAAGACTTTCTTTCCATTTATTATAAATCTCAGCCTGAATCTCAGCTTCATCATCCGCTATCAAAGTCATTCTACGGCAAAAACCTTCAAATCCCATGCCAGCACTAGAGTACACCGATAGGACTACTGGTGAGCTTGTAGAACCAAACACCAACAACTCCAATGGGACTTTGCTTTTTATAAACTTTGAATCTGGAAACGCACTTTTATACTTATCTTCATTTTCTCTAGGGTGTACTTTAAAAGCATATGTACAGTTTTGATCTTCAAGGTACTCCGCCATCTTACGATAAATGTCTATATCCTTTCCTGACTCGTTCATGCCAGAGATAGAGATAGGTTGAGTTGCAATGATTACATCAGGGATCACTACGTTTGAATTATCCAACTTAAAAATTGAATACAAGAATGTGTTGACGTTATTAGGAACGATGAAGTCTATACGTTGTACTTTGCTTGCAATTTTACTAGGAGCCAATTCAGGGGTTAGTAAATGGATAAATTTACAGCGTCTATCATCTCCAATATAACGTCGACCTTTTTTATTACAAAAAAAACGGTCAGTGAAACTTAGCTCAGTGCCTGTATAATTCGACAACCCGTCTTCTATAACTTCATAAAAGGGGAAAGCTAAACGTATTAGTCTTGAAAGGCGGTTACGATCATTAAATAAAAACAAACGAGTATTTTCGGTTGTGAATGGCTCACTTAATATTTCACTTTCATATAGCTTATTATCGGTTCTCTTTTTGAAAAAATCATTTTGATAATTAGCAACAGCAAAGCATTTATGAATAATTCCCATACCACCACTATATATTTCTTCAAGAAGTTTTTTTCTCTCAATAAACTTCACGGTAATGGTACTGGGTAAGATAGACAAATCGAAGCTTTCAGGATCAAGTCCCTGTTGATCCGTAACAACTATGATTCTACTTTTCTGCTCTATCTCATTTAATGATTTCAATAAAGCAAATAGAAAGTGTCGTAATGTAGAACACAAATACAGGTTCATCATTATTTACTCAACAATCTATCAAAAAATTCCAAATGCTTCTTCACTGTCACTCGTGAGCTAAAGCTTTCATCTAGGCGCTTCTTAGCCGCTTCACTCATGGCTGTGCACTTGGCCTTGTCTTGTGCGAGCTTGTCCATAGCCTCACCCAATGCTTTAGCGTCTCCCGTAGGGACAATATAACCCGTTTCACCATCCACAACGAGTTCAGGTGCTCCACCAGTAGTCGTGACTACAGAAGTAGTACCATTGGCCATTGCTTCAACAATAGTGCGTGGTAGCCCTTCTCCGCTGATCGATGGTTGAACTTGAAAGTCAGCCATACACATGATTGAAGGGATGTCAGTACGATGACCAATGTAGTGAATACGCTCACTCATAGGACTTGCTTTCATCTCATCAAAATGAGTCTCATAGCCGCTGCCCGCTAAGATCAAATGGAAGTTCGGTGCAGTAATGTATTTGGTCGACTCAAGTAAGACAGAGATGCCCTTACTTGGCCTTACGTGCGCTGCAGTAATCGCGACGACATCATCTTCATTCAAACCAAACTCAGAACGCTCGGTTGGTGGTACTTTATACCAATCCAATTCATGCCCTTTGTATATGGTAACAACGTTATCTTTGTTCTTCCAAACTCGTTTTACCACGTCTTGTCGCACCGCTTCTGAAACACAGACAATACCGTCTACACGAGGGTGAAGTTGAGTTAAATAAGCACTAGGGTCATGTCGATATAACCCGCCAGTAGTGCCTCGATAAACGACTAATTTAACGTTGAAACCAATACACGCAAACGCCGCATTAGGTATCGTCTTTGAGTTAAAAGCATAGCAGATGTCGTAATCATGAGTTTTCAGCTCGTGGCGAATCTTTTTAATGGTGTCAAAACAAATTTTACGTTTCGGATAGCCATCTACTACTCGGATACCATGCTCTTCTAGCTTCGATACGTGCTCAGATTCTCCCTGAGTCATTATCGTCACTTGATGCCCTTGACGAGCTAGTTCGATAAAAATCGCAGCTTCTGGACGCAAACTATTCCATGCATGTAAGTAAGATGCACAAACTAAAATCTTCATCTATCGGTCCCTATTTAGCTTGGTCTGTTGAACGGTCTTCTGAGCGATTTTCAAGAATCCACAAGCCGACATATTTATTGAAATTCACCTGAGCGTAAGTCATAGCCATAATGAAACCGACACTACCATCCATAAAGCCACGACGGATAATGTACACAAGGAAAAACGTCCACATCGCTCGAAGTAGAGCAAGGAATAAGCCGTGTGATTTCTTGCCTTTACGATGGTACTTTTGCGAGCCGAGCCAGGCGTACTGCGCTGCTTTATCTAGGCCGTGGCCATAGTCACGATGGGTGTAATGAAGAAGAAATCCCTTCAATATCCCTGTAGAGCCTTGCTCCGGAACGACGGTCTCGTGAACCTCGTCTAACGTATATCGAGAGCCTTCTCTCTTAAACAGTCTTAATACTGCACGAGCACTGCGGCCATGTTTTAGAGTCGTGCCATAAAGAGTCACTCCCCAAGGAAGTTTATAAGCAGTGTGTTTGATTTGATCTTGTTTTAATAGTTCAACAAGAGCGTCGCTCATCTCTTTATCGAGAGCTTCGTCAGCATCAATTGATAGCACCCAATCACATGTCGCTTTATCTAGCGCTCGCTGTTTTTGCTTACCAAAGCCAGGCCAATCTGTGATGGTCACGTTATCTGTGTATTTTTGGCATATCTCAACGGTTGCGTCCGTTGATCCGCTGTCTAACACAATTAGCTCATCGGCAATATCAACCACAGATTTAAGGCAAGTTTCAATTCGGTCTTCTTCATTCTTGGTAATAACAATGACAGACAGGGTATGTTTTCTCATTATTCAGCCCTAGAATTTCCAATAGTTTAATGATTTACGGATTTTAAAGTTACGAATCCAATTTTTTGGCTTGTTATCTTGCCAGCCGCTTTCTAGCACATCCGTAATAGCACTCAGAACTCTCGCTGAGGATTGCCCATCTAAATATGGCGTTATTGACGGGCCGTAATGAGCGATAGCGTTATCTCTTGTTTCATCAGGCAGCATAGCTTGTTGAATTGCTGACTCTAATTGCTCGGCTTGAGTAATGTTAATAAAGCTTGCTTGAGGGTCTCGATTATTTACCGTGACAACAGGCTTATTGAGCAACAAGAATTCCTGAAATATCGATGAGTTGTCACACACCATAACATCAGCACGATGTTGCATTTCAATCACTCGGTCATTATCGAAAAAGAGAAGGTTATCCCCTTCCAGTGCTTGATATTTCGCTCTCGTCTCTTGATTCATTTTCGGATGAAGAGTCACTAACCATTGCCACTGACTCAGTTGACTGAGGCGCTTAAGCTCTTCATAAACCAACTCTGCACACGATAAGCTTGGCGAAAAGGTAGAAGCGAATAGAATTTGCGGTCTTTCAAAATGCTTGTCACTGGTTTGATAATTAAACAAGCTATCGAGCTTCAGCCACCCGGTCTCTTTAACTTGAAAATAGCCGCGCTGCTTAGCTAGCGGCTCAAGCGAGCTTGTTCTTTCATGGCCTTCGGTGCAATACAAATCAAATAGACCACGTTCAGGGTATAAGTTCCCACGTTTGCTCTCGTTCAAACCATGAAATACTTGTACCTTCAACCCTGGAATAAACGCTGGAACACGATCACCGGGCACTAGAACGGCAGAAGGATTAAAAGCAATAGCTTCTGTCAAAGAGACGCTCTGCTCTTGATCCAGTAAAAGATGTTCAGAAGCGTCTTCACCAACAAGCAACCACTTAACCTCATGGCCGAGTTGCTTCGCGTAATCATAGAATGGGCGAAGAATAGCAAATGAATAATTTTGCTCGACGTAGAGCAAGAAACGATAGGTTTGATCGGTTTGCATAAGCGATGAGATAAAATTCACCATGTCCGTTTGAAAGCGCAACTAAGCATTTAATTATAACGCTCTTTACTTTCGAGATTGAAGAAAATACTCTTCTGAATATTGATTTTGCCTTCTGGTGTCACTGTTCTTATGCTTATACGACTTATCTATACTCTCATATTGTCATTAGCTTCTCCGCTACTGCTGTATGGGCTTTATACGAGCAAACCTGGAAAGCCAAGTTTTGGTCAGCGTTGGAAAGAACATTTCGGGATCACACCGCAAACTCAAGGTAAGAATCCTATCTGGATTCACGCAGTATCGGTTGGTGAATCGATTGCCGCCGTACCGATCATCAAGCAACTGAAGCGACGCAATCCAAACCAAGCCATTATCGTTACCACGACAACCAGCACGGGTGCAGAGCAGATAGAAAAACTCGGTGATTTAGTCGAGCATCGCTACATGCCGATTGATTTTTCTTGGTGTATTCGAGGTTTTTTGAAGACTGTTCAGCCTAAACAGATGCTAATCATGGAAACCGAGTTATGGCCAAATACACTGCACTGCGTCGCGAAAGCTGGAATCCCCATTTCGGTACTCAACGCTCGCCTATCTGAACGCTCGTGCCAGCGTTATGCTAAATTCCAAGCCGTTTTTGATCTCTTAGCCAAAAATCTCTCTCAAGTACTTTGCCAATACCCAAGTGATGCTGAGCGTTTTATACGATTAGGGTTAGATAAAGCATCTGTGCATGTGACTGGATCGATCAAGTTTGATATTGAAGTTTCAGCTGAACAAGTATCAAAAGGCAAAGCGTTACGTGAACAAATTGGCTTTGAACGCTGTGTGTGGATAGCAGCCAGCACTCATCAAGGCGAAGATGAAATTGTCTTAGACGCTCATAAACAGCTCCTTAAAGACAATCCGAATACCTTGCTGATGATTGTGCCTCGTCACCCAGAGAGATTTAACCAAGTGTCTGAGCTAGCTCAAGAGCACGGCTTCAAGACTATCACTCGAACGAGTCAGCAACCAATCACCTCTAATGTTGAAGTTTATATTGCGGATACGATGGGAGAAATGTTGGTATTACTCGGCGGATCTGATGTGTGCTTTATGGGAGGAAGCCTTGTGGGCGGTAAGGTGGGTGGCCATAATCTTCTAGAGCCTGCGGCACTGCAGTTACCTTTACTCAATGGCCCTAGCTATTTTAACTTCAGCGAGATCACAGACAAACTGCTTGAAGCTCAAGCCGTCACTATTTGTCAAAATAGCCAAGATATCGCTGGCCAACTCCAACAACTGTTCAAACAATCAGAACTGCGTAAAACTAAAGGCTTAGCGGCTTATCAAGTGGTTGAACAGAATCGAGGGGCGTTGGATAAAACCTTGGTATACATTCTTAATTAATGACCATTCTTAGCTAATGGCCTTCTTAGCTAGTCACCACTCTTAACTAACAGCAACTAACCTTGGTAGCCTTGCAATAACAGTTCCCAATCCGGCTCTTGCCATTGAATCTGGCGCTTGTTCACTTCTTTTAAGAACGAGCGCTTTAAGCGATTCAAGTTGCCTTCTTTCCAGTCATCACCCGCTTGATGACCACACTTATCAAAATCAATGATCCACACCCTTTGCGAGTCATCAAGCAAGATATTATGAATGTTGAGATCGGTATGATTAACCCCAGCATCGTGCATCTTGCGTACCTCTTGCCCAATTCGACGATAAATATCCGCATCTATCGGGCCATTGACCAAGACATCAACCAGATCTTTGGCATTGGGAATTCGTTCAGACATTAAGTCCGCTCGATAAAGCAGCCCGCTTTTAATGGCTCTAGCAGCAATGGGCTTCGGTACATTAACACCTGCATTAGCCAAGACATTGAGAACGTTGAGCTCCATTGCACAGCGCGTGTTTTCCCAATCAGAGAAACGATATTGATCTTCGACTAGCTTCCCAAACAATCCGCCACGGCGATAATGGCGCAATGCGGCCTGTATTCCATCAAGCTGAATGAACCATGTGGTACCGCGTCCTTGAGCACTGCCTGAAATGGCGTCTTGTTGCTGCCAATATTCAGCCTCAAAAATCTGAGCGATATCGCCCTCTGGTACCTGAGCCAAAAGTTCAGGGTCGTACCAAATTGTTTGGTTCTTGGTGCTAATCGTTTCCATCTATGAGGCCTTTGGGTCGCTTTTCGTCATTGCTATTTTACAACTAATGCGAGTATCTGCATAATTCTGATGTTATTCACTTTTTTCGGGCACTTTATGTCACTGTTCTCAACTGCACCTCAATCTCTTTGCATACTTCGCCTCTCCGCGATTGGCGATGTTTGTCATGCTATTTCTGTGGTTCAAGCCATCCAGAAGCAGTGGCCTGAAACGAAAATCACTTGGATAACGGGCAAAATAGAAGCCATGCTGATCGGCGATCTACCCGGTATTGAGGTGATTGTTTTCGATAAGAAACAAGGCTTCAAAGGAATGCGTGAATTATGGCGTCAGCTATCTGATCGTAAATTTGATGCACTTCTGCATATGCAAGCCGCACTCAGAGCCAGCGTGCTATCTTGGGGGATAAAGGCGAAGTGCAAAGTGGGATTTGGCAAAAACCGTACTAGTGAAATGCAGTCACTCTTTACCAACCACCACCTACCTATTTCAGATAAGTTTCATGTGTTGGATAACTTTGCCGAATTTGCTCGCTACATTGGTGCCCCCTTCGATAAGCCTCAATGGGATATCCCTTTAACACCTGAAGATGAACAGCTAGCCATCGACACTATGGCTGATAAGCCAACCTTGGTTATCTCTCCTGCAGCCAGTAAGGATTCGCGTAACTGGTTAACTGAGCGATATGCAGCTATTGCTGATTATGCTGTCGAACAAGGCATGCAAGTGGTGTTATGTGGTTCTCCGGCACCAAGAGAAATTAACCTAGGTAGCGACATCGAAGCCTTATGTCAATCTCCTGTCATCAACTTAATTGGCAAAACCAACCTCAAGCAGCTCACTGCCGTACTTAAACATGCGACAGTGGTAATCGCACCAGATACAGGCCCAGCACACCTGGCAACAACACAGTCTACGCCTGTAATCGGCTTGTACGCACATAGCGATCCCCGTAGAACTGGCCCTTACAACGATCTGGATATCGTGGTCAGTGTTTATCAACAACATGTAGAAGCACAACAAGGGAAACCGGTTAAAGACCTTCCATGGGGAACCCGAGCAAAAGGCAATGATTTAATGAAAGACATCACGCTCGACATGGTAAAGCAGACACTCGACAAAGCCTTAAATTCCATAAAAACACTAAGCAAGGACCGCTAATATGACCACACACGTTATCTACCCTGGTACTTTTGATCCGGTAACCAATGGTCACCTCGATATTATCGTCCGTGCCGCGAGCATGTTTGATCATATCACCGTTGGGGTGGCCGCGAGCCCAAGCAAAAAGACCATGTTTAAGTTAGAGGAACGAGTAGAGCTGTTGCGGGATGCTGTGTCTCACTTACCTAACGTGTCTGTTGAGGGGTTTTCTGGGTTACTGGTCGATTTTGTCAAACAACAGAAAGCTAATGTGCTAGTACGCGGCCTCAGAACGACCATGGATTTTGAATACGAATTCGGTCTCACGAGTATGTACCGAAAACTCCTGCCCGGCCTTGAAAGTGTGTTTCTAACCCCATCAGAAGAGTATGCATTTCTTTCTTCGACAATAGTTCGAGAAGTGGCTATTCATGGTGGGGACATTAGTCAGTTTGTACCACAAAAAGTTGCGGCTGAAATCAAAATAAAAACAGCTAAGTAATTCGCTTGATCTACACCGAAAAAACAAAAATAGCGCTCATTGAGCGCTATTTTTAATTAAAAGCTATCAATTACTACAGCGAGTAATAGGCTTTATACCAATCCGCGAAAGCTTTCGCGCCTTCTTGGATCTTAACTTGAGGCTTGTAGCCAACCGCTTCAAACAGATCTTCCGTATCAGCATAAGTCGCGTACACATCACCTGGTTGCATTGGCATGAAGTTCTTTTTCGCTTCAACACCTAAAGCACCTTCTAATGCTTCGATGTAGTCCATTAATTTAACCGGGCTGCCATGACCGATGTTAAACACGCGATACGGAGCAGAACTGGTTGCTGGTGACCCTTGCTCAACGGTCCAATCTGGTTGCTTGGCTGGTATACGATCTTGAACACGAATAATACCTTCAACGATATCATCGATATAAGTGAAGTCACGCATCATGTCGCCGTTGTTATAAATGTCGATTTCTTTGCCCGCTACGATTAGATTCGCAAACTTGAACATCGCCATATCAGGGCGACTCCAAGGGCCGTAAACCGTAAAGAAGCGAAGACCTGTCGTTGGTACGTCGTATAAATGAGAATAGGTATGCGCCATCAACTCATTCGACTTCTTAGTCGCGGCGTACAGTGAAATCGGGTGATCAACACTGTCTGCTGTATGGAATGGCATTTTTTGATTCAAGCCATAAACGGAACTCGATGAAGCATAAACGAGGTGTTCAACCTTATTATGGCGACAACCTTCAAGAATAGCTAAGTGACCGACAAGGTTGCTATCGGCATACGCCATTGGGTTATCAATTGAGTAACGAACGCCCGCTTGTGCCGCTAAATGAATCACACGATCAAATTTCTGTTCAGCAAACAACGTTGCCATGCCTTCTCTATCAGCAAGATCCAGCTCGATGAAGGTAAGCTTTTCATGCTCAATGCGCTTTAGGCGATCATGTTTCAGAGAGACTTCGTAGTAGTCATTTAGGTTATCGATACCAACAACCTCATGCCCTGCCGCACATAGTCGCTCTGACACTGCAGAGCCAATAAAACCAGCAACGCCAGTTACTAAATATTTCATTCTACTATTCTCAATTCATATAATTAGTACAATTGTAGCCACTCGCTAGCCTATCGACTAGCAATAAAAAGTGAACACGAGTTCAGATTTTCTATACTTGGCACTCTTCGCAATAAAACGTATTGCGCTGTCCGATTTTTAGCTCTTGAATCAATGCTTCGCAGCTTGGACACTTTTCACCTGCTTTACCATACACTTGCAGCTCTTGTGCGAAGTAGCCTGGTTTACCATCAGCCTGAGAAAAATCTTTCAGCGTAGTACCACCTTGCTTGATAGCCGTTGCGAGTACTTGTTTAATCTCATCGGTTAACAAGATCCATTCGGCTTTGGTCACTTTGTTTGCCGATCGTAACGGGTGGATTTTTGCAGAGAACAAGGCTTCGTTAGCGTAGATATTCCCGACACCGACCACTACTTTGTTGTCCATGATGAACTGCTTGACTGCGACTTTACGCTTTTCTGCTTTCTCAGCGATGTAATCAGCGTTAAAGTCGTCCGTTAACGGCTCAGGACCAGAACCAAGCAACACAGAGTGGACTTCATCAGGCGCCGACCACAACCAAGCGCCAAAGCGGCGAGGGTCGTTGTAGCGCAATACTTTGCCATTGGTGAGCTTAAGATCCACGTGATCGTGCTTTGCTGCTGGGAAGTCAGCATCTAATACGCGTAGTGAGCCAGACATACCAAGGTGAACAATGGCAGTGCCAGTATCCGTTTCAATCAATAGGTACTTTGCACGACGCGAGATAGAGCGAATCACCTGCCCTTCTAATGCTTTTAGCTCTTGTGGGATATCCCAACGCAGCTTAGGCGTGCGAAAAGTAAGGGTTTTAATGGTCTCGCCAACTAAATGAGGCGAGATCCCCATACGGCTTACTTCGACTTCGGGTAATTCAGGCATAGTTAGTCGTCCGATTTAGAGGAGTGGTTAGCGTTAAAGCTTGGAAACAGGTAGCTCTCTTCAATAGACACCGCCAACCACTGATCATTCCAGTTTTTTAACAACCAGAACTCAGGCAATTGATAATAGGTAATACGCTGGGGCTCTTCTTGGTCTTGATACCATACTTCGATGGTGTGTGGTGTATTTAACCGAGGCGTAAGGTCTGTGTAGGTCTGTGAGTCGACTTCCGTGCCCACAAGCTCTTTCCAACGTTGTGACAGCTCTTGTGCATTGGTGGCTTGAGGAAAGTCAGTATCTTCGAACTGGTAAACCCATTGATTATCTTGTTGAATGACAGACCACTTAGCAAAGTGTAACGCTTGAAGCTTTGCTGTTGGGTTCAGGAGATAAGGATAAGGGCTATCAACCTGCGGTTCAGGCTCGATAAGGTACGCTTTGATCAATGTTGGAAGGTTTAACACGCCAATAAAAGCGATCACACTGAACATGAGTATGTTGTTCCACCGGCGTCCACGATATCTCATCTGATTCTGCTCATCTAACCTATTGAACATTCAGTATATCGTGAAAGTGGCAATACTTTCTATGTTGTACAGATTTCTATCTATCAGAGGCTATATCAAGCAAGAATAATTGAGTCCTCAAATTGTAGATATAAAAAAACCCAGCGATTAAACTGGGTTTTTCAATTCTTTCTTCTACTGAAGAAGAGCAAAAAAAGCATCAATTACTTGATTTTAGCTTCTTTGTACATAACGTGTTGGCGAACTACTGGATCAAACTTTTTGATCTCAAATTTGCCTGGCATGTTACGCTTGTTCTTATCGGTTGTGTAGAAGTGACCAGTACCTGCAGAAGATACTAGACGAATTTTCTCACGAATGCCTTTAGCCATTGCTTAATTCCTCTTAAACGTTTTCGCCACGTGCACGGATATCAACAAGAACAGCATCGATGCCTTTCTTATCAATGATACGCATGCCTTTAGCAGTTAGACGTAGTTTAACAAAACGTTTTTCGCTCTCTACCCAGAAACGATGAGTTTGTAGGTTCGGCAGAAAACGGCGCTTAGTAGCATTGCGTGCGTGTGAACGGTTGTTACCCGTTACTGGACGCTTACCAGTTACTTGGCATACTCGGGACATGAATGTCTTCTCCAATCGTTTCAGCTCGATATCAACCTTGGTGGCCGAACCTCTCTATCAATTAAAATAGAAGGTAAAAACCGTTATGGAAAATCCATACAAGGCTATCAAAGGTCGCGCATTATACTAACTTGACACGCATTGCTCAAGACCCGAACAGATCCTTTTTACGGATTTCGTGATCTTTTTTTGTGCAGCGCAGCTTGCTTGAGTAATCAGAGCTGATTTTAGGTCTAAAAATGTGGGCGGAATAATAGCAGATTTAACGCAACTAACAACCTAAAATGTGATTCAAATCCATCCACGCTCTGCAAAAGAGACAACTTCACCATCTCCAACGACAAAATGGTCGAGAACTCGGATGTCCACCAGCGCTAATGCGTCGGTTAATCGGCGTGTAATCCGCCTATCCGCTTGGCTGGGCTCAGCAACACCTGAAGGATGGTTATGAGCTAAGATTAATGCCGCCGCATTATGATGAAGTGCCCGTTTAACCACTTCCCGCGGGTAAACCGATGCGGCATCGATGGTTCCTTCAAACATCACCTCGTCCTTTATTACCCTATTTTGGTTATCAAGGAACAATATATAAAAGGCTTCTCGCTGGCGATCGCGCAACATGCTCGAGAGATAAAGCTTAGTATGACTTGGGCTAGTAAGCGCATCTCCACGAGATAAAGTCTCTGCTAGATAACGCTGCGTCATCTCTAATACAGCCTGCAATTGAACATACTTGGCCTGCCCCATCCCTTTATGAGCACAAAACTCTTCCTGTGTTGCTGAAAAAAGATGACGGAGTGAGCCAAAGTCTTTGATCAACTTGTCAGCGAGTTCCAACACGTTCATTCCTTGTGTCCCTGTTCGCAGGAATATCGCGAGCAGTTCAGCATCACTCAAAGAATCAGGCCCTCTATTTAACAACTTTTCTCTCGGCATCGATTCGGCAGGTATTTTATCTATTGGCATATAAAGACAATCATTGGTCATGAACACAACCCATCACCTTAATGAGATCGTAATCAGAGATCCTTCGATAGAGATCAAAGGAAACGAGACACTAACAAAATCGTGTAATTGATAAGTTTGATAACACCAACTTGATGAGCGTCAACTCTGTTCGAGTTCTGCTTCTAGGCACTTATCCTTTGTTCTGATATCGTAAGTCGCAGAGAAATTAAGGAACAGAATCATGCAAACATTGGTTAATCAACTGGATAACGCTGACCTACAAGGCCTGGCTGGGAAAAAAATCCTACTTGGCATTAGTGGTGGTATCGCTGCGTATAAATGTGCCGAACTGACTCGACGCTTAATTGAACGTGGAGCACAAGTACAAGTCGTGATGACGAATGCAGCCAAGGAGTTCATTACTCCTCTCACCATGCAAGCCGTCTCTGGAAGGCCAGTGTCTGATAGTTTGCTTGATCCTGCTGCTGAGGCTTCCATGGGGCACATTGAGCTCGCAAAGTGGGCTGACTTGGTATTACTAGCGCCAGCAACCGCAGACCTGATTGCTCGTATGACAGCGGGCATGGGTAACGACCTACTGACCACTTTGGTTTTAGCAACCGATGCGCCAGTTGCGGTATCTCCGGCAATGAACCAACAAATGTACAGCCACCCTGCCACTCAAGAGAACATTGCGACACTAAAACGTCGTGGTTGTGAAGTTTGGGGGCCAGCGGCTGGCGAGCAAGCGTGTGGTGATGTCGGTATGGGTCGTATGTTAGAGCCAATGCAGCTCGTGCATCGCTGTGAAGACTTCTTCCAACCTAAGCCACTTGCTGGCCGTTCTGTGCTTATTACTGCAGGCCCGACTCGTGAAGCGATTGACCCGGTGCGTTACATTACCAACCACAGCTCGGGCAAGATGGGCTATGCACTGGCTGAAGCAGCCGCGAAACAAGGCGCAACAGTGACTCTAATCAGCGGCCCTGTTTCATTAGCAACGCCAAATAAAGTTAATCGTATTGATGTCGACAGCGCACAACAGATGTTTGATGCCGTTACTGCTAACGCTTCTCAACACGATATTTTCATCAGCTGCGCCGCAGTTGCCGATTACCGCCCTGAGACCATTGCAGACCAAAAGCTTAAAAAGGTCGACGGTAAAGACGACATGACCATTCAAATGGTTAAAAACCCAGATATCGTCGCTTCTGTCGCTTCAATGACCGAAGGTCGCCCATTTACTGTCGGCTTCGCAGCTGAAACTCAAGATGTTGAAAAATACGCGCGCGGTAAGTTAGAAAGAAAGAACCTCGACATGATCTGCGCTAACGACGTTTCAGTCGAAGGTCAAGGCTTCAATAGCAGTAGCAATGAGCTGCATCTTTATTGGAAAGGCGGCGATAAATCTCTGCCACTGGAAAGCAAAGACACACTTGGTTTCCAGATCCTCGCTCAGATCCAACAGCTTATTGATGCATAAACGCACAAATTTGCTCTGACAATCTGCTGACACCTCTCGATTCTGTTGACCTAGGGCTCACAAAACTAGGAAACAGAATTGAATGGTGTTTATAATCCTTCTTCACTCAATCCTCATCTTTAGGAAAGGAAGTAAATAGATGGCTGGTACTCGAAAATCAAACCGTCGTGAAGAAATCCTACAAGCTCTCGCACAAATGTTGGAATCGACCGAAGGTGCTTCTCGTATCACAACGGTAAAGTTGGCCAAGCAAGTTGGTGTTTCTGAAGCTGCGTTATACCGCCACTTCCCAAGCAAAGCCCGCATGTTTGAAGGCCTGATCGAGTTCATTGAAGAAGCATTGATGTCTCGAATCAACCGTATTCTGGATGAAGAGAAAGACACGCTAGAGCGCATACGCCTAGTACTACAACTTATCTTAGTTTTCTCAGAACGTAACCCAGGCCTGACTCGAATTTTGTCTGGTCATGCTCTAATGTTTGAAAATGAACGCCTGCGTGATCGCATCAACCAACTTTTCGAACGCATTGAGACGCAACTTCGCCAGATCCTGCGTGAAAGAAAGCTTCGTGAAGGGAAATCATTCCCGGTTGATGAGAAAATCTTAGCCGCTCAACTGCTCGGTCAAGTTGAAGGCAGCTTGAATCGATTTGTTCGCTCAGACTTCAAATATCAACCAACAGAAAACTTTGATGCTTATTGGGCACTGCTAAGCGCTCAGATTAAGTAGCAATCAAATTAAGTGGCAATCAAATCTTAAGTGATGGTTATGACGACGAAAACTTCTTCAGCAAACGGCACAGCACAACACGTGATTACTAAGCCGCCTTTTACTCTAGCTCTACTTCACCCTAAATATTGGGGTGTATGGTTTGGTTTTGGGTTATTGGCGCTTATTGTTAACGTTCTCCCTTATCGCCTCTTACTGCTGTTAGGCCGATCGTTAGGCTCTTTGGGTGCTCGCTATGGTAAAAAGCGCGTCGCGGTAGCAACACGTAACTTGGAGCTCGCCTTCCCAGACAAGCCAGCAGATGAAGTCGCGGCAATGGTCAGTGAGAACTTTAAGAACACAGGTATGGCACTCATCGAAACCGGCATTACCTGGTTCTGGCCAACGTGGCGTTTCAAGCGAATCCTAGTAGATAAAGACACCCAAACACTGCGTACACATAAAGCCAACGGTAAAGGTGTTCTTCTATGCTGTGTGCATGCCTTAAATCTAGAGATCACTGCGCGAGCAATGGCTGTATTAGGTATTTCTGGTTTAGGTGTTTATCGCCCGCACAACAATCCGGCTTATGAATTCATTCAATACCGTGGTCGTACTCAAAACGGCAACCGCCTGATTCACCGTAAAGACGTGAAGCGTATGATTCGAATCCTGCGTCAAGGTGAGATCCTTTTCTACCTACCGGATCATGATTACGGTCGTAACAAGTCTGTGTTTGTGCCTTTCTTCGCAGTAGAAGATGCGTGTACCACAACAGGCACCAGTATCCTAGCTTACACTAGCCGATGTGCACTTGTTCCGGGGTCTGGTTTTAGAAATGCCGATGGCAAATATGAGATCATGGCCGATGAATCAATTGAAGATGACTATCCACAGAAAGATGAGAAAGCGGCTGCCGCCTACATGAACCGCTACCTTGAGAAGATTATCTTAAGAGCACCAGAACAGTGGATGTGGCTGCACAAGCGCTTTAAGACCATGGAAGACCCAGAAGTGGAGCGCGGCATTCGTTATAAATAATGAATACTGAACCAAAAGGAAAGGGGCTGATGAATCATCAGCCCCTTGTGCATTCTATAGTCTAATTACGAGTAGTATTAGATGCCGTATTGAGCGCGGTACGCTTTTACTGACTCTAGATGTGCTGCGTCTGTGCCTTTCTCTTCAAGGAAAGTCACCAAGTCAGTCAGGCTAACGATTGAGATAATCGCACAACCGAAGTCACGCTCAACTTCTTGAATCGCAGACAGTTCGCCTTTGCCCTTCTCTTGACGGTCGATAGCAACAAGCACGCCCGCTAAATCAGCGCCATTTGCTTGGATGATTTCCATCGACTCACGAATCGCAGTACCTGCAGTGATCACGTCGTCCACTAACATGATGCGACCTTCAAGCGCGCTACCGACAAGGTTGCCACCTTCACCGTGGTTTTTCGCTTCTTTACGGTTGAAGCAGTAAGGCGTGTCTACATCGTGGTGATCCGCTAGTGCAACCGCTGTCGTCGTTGCAATTGGGATACCTTTGTATGCAGGACCAAATAGTACATCAAACTCAATGCCAGAATCAGCCAATGCTGCTGCGTAGAAGCGACCTAAGCGCGCTAGGTCACGACCTGTATTAAACAATCCAGCATTGAAGAAGTAAGGGCTCTTGCGGCCAGACTTTAAAGTAAACTCACCAAACTTAAGTACTTCTTTCTCTAGTGCAAATTCAATAAATTCACGTTGATATGCTTTCATGCTCATCCTCTAAATTAATTTACTTTCCAGTTCCTAACTTCCAATCGCTCAGGAAGCTAACAATGATGTATTTTCTAAATAGATAGCTCTACAACAAGGCAGCAAGGTTTTTCAGCCCTATGAGCATAGGGGACCTATGTGATTAGGGTGAAAAATTGCAGCTAACGCTGGTGTAGAGTTATATATGACGAAAATAAAAAAATAGCCCCTTAAAAAAGGAGCTATCTAAAAACTATTCTGCTAACGCCGACTTCTGCGCTTCAACAATATCAGCAATGCCCTTATTCGCCAGGGCTAAAAGCTGCATCAACTCTTCGTGGCTGAACGGTTCGCCTTCTGCGGTACCTTGAATCTCAATCATCTTACCGTCTTCCGTCATTACAACGTTCATGTCGGTATCGGCTGCTGAGTCTTCAACGTACTCAAGGTCACACAGTGCTTGTGCACCAACGATGCCCACTGAAACTGCCGCTACGTGGCCTTTCATTGGGTTCTTTTTCAGTTTGCCGCTTGCTAGTAGGCTGTTGATAGCATCAGCCATTGCAACGCTTGCACCTGAGATAGAAGCAGTACGAGTACCGCCGTCTGCTTGGATAACATCACAATCGACAGTGATCATAATTTCACCCATTACTTTCAGGTCAACAACAGCACGTAGGCTACGAGCGATCAGACGTTGGATTTCCATCGTACGACCACCTTGCTTGCCGCTCGCCGCTTCACGACGGTTACGAGTGTGCGTTGCACGTGGCAGCATGCCGTATTCAGCCGTTACCCAACCCTTTCCTTGGCCTTTTAACCAACGCGGTACGTTTTCTTCTACCGTCGCATTACATAGAACTTTAGTGTTGCCGAACTCAACTAATACAGAACCTTCAGCATAAGCTGTGTAGTTACGAGTAATTTTAATTGGACGAATTTGATCTACAGCGCGGTCATTTGGACGCATTGGTATCTACCTTATTAACAGTCTGAAGTGATTTACTATCGAAAGAGTGCATCACCTAAGAAAGGGGTGAGACAGTTTTGATTGGGGCAAGATTATATAGCAGTTTATCGTGCAAATCTATTTACCGTTCAAAGCTATTTATCACGAAAGGCTATTTACAGTGAAAAGCGACAGGCTTCGAGAGCACACCATATCGTGATACTATGCGTGCGCGTTATTTTCAGAATGATAAAAGACAGGAAAATTCGATGATTTATAGTATGACTGCGTACGCACGCAAAGAAGTAAAAGGCGATTGGGGCAGCGCAGTATGGGAAATCCGTAGTGTAAACCAACGCTACCTAGAAACTTACTTCCGTATGCCTGAACAGTTCCGTGGTTTAGAGCCAATCTTGCGTGAGCGTTTCCGTAAGCGTCTTGCACGCGGTAAGGTTGAATGTAACCTACGCTTTGAAGCAAACCCTGCTGCAAAGGGCGAACTAAGCATTAACGAAGGTTTGGCTCAGCAAGTAATCAATGCTGCGAACCAAGTAATGACGATGACAGGTGAAGACAGCCGTTTGAACCCATTCCAAGTCATGAATTGGCCTGGTGTGATGGAAACGCCAGAGCAAGACATGGATGCCATCAACAAAGACCTACTTGAAGCATTCAACGATGCTATCGCAGAGTTCATTGATGCTCGTGCTCGTGAAGGTGAGAACATGAAGGCGCTAATCGTACAGCGCTTAGATGCAATCACTGAAGAAGTAGTGAAAGTTCGTGCACGCATGCCTGAGATCCTAGAGTGGCAACGTGAGCGTCTTCTTACCAAATTTGAAGATGCGAAAATCGAACTGGAAGGTTCTCGTGTTGAGCAAGAGCTTATCCTGCTAGCGCAGAAGTCAGACGTAGCAGAAGAGCTAGACCGTCTAGATTCTCATGTGAAAGAAGCGAATGCAGTACTGAAGAAAGGCGGCGCTTGTGGCCGTAAGCTAGACTTCATGATGCAAGAGTTCAACCGTGAGTCAAACACGCTAGCGTCTAAGTCTATCAGCACAGACATCACAGCATCAGGCGTAGAGCTTAAGGTTCTTATCGAACAGATGCGTGAGCAGATCCAGAATATTGAATAACAGTTAAGATTGTATTTTATTACACTCAAATATTTAAAATACAACAACTTACCTAAAATAAATTTCCATCACTGTGTTCTTTAATACGCCATTAACCACCACCTACTGGTGGTTAATATGGTGGGTATGATAGACTTACTACAAACGTAAGTGGTGGGTAATTTAATACCCACCGAAATCATGCGCTATTAGAGGTGATTATGGCTAAGTTGACGGTTAAGAAAGTAGAAGCGCTCATTAAGGCTGGTGGCGAGAAAACACAGCGTCATGCTGATGGTGAGGGCTTATACCTAGTGGTCCCAGCTTCAGGTACTGCAAGTTGGATGCTACGTTTTACATCCAATAAAAAACGCCGTGAAATGACTCTAGGCAAAGTACAAGACCTTTCCTTATCTAACGCTCGCCTCGAAGCCGCCACTAAAATGAAACAAGTAAGAGAAGGCTTTGATCCCCTCTTGCAACGTAAACGTGCCGAACAAGAAAGCATCAAGACTGTTAATGAGTTATTTGAAGATTGGTACCCAACCTTAGTTAAGCGCCTTAAGCACCCTAATATCCCAAAACGTGTTTACACCAAAGATATTGCCCCACACATCGGTGACATCCCTCTCGATAGAATTACTGCCCGTGATATTCGCACAGCAATCACAACGATTAATGATTCCGGCCGCCCGACCATCGCTAATGACGCACTAGGACACTGTAAGCAGCTTTTTAACCACGGAATGAAGTTGGACCTTCTGCAAGGTAACCCAGCCTCTGCATTTACCGTGAGAGACGCTGGCGGCATAGAGAAAAGTAAAGATCGCTTCTTGAATGAAGGTGAATTAAAGCAGTTCTTCAGTATCGCTAGAGAGAACAGTACTAACTTTAGCCGCGATAATTATCTAGCTTGTGCACTATTGGTTTGTTTAGGGGTGCGTAAATCTGAATTGTGTGAAGCTAAATGGGAAGAGTTTGAGCTAGAGAATGGTTTATGGCACTTACCAAAGGAGCGTAGTAAAACCAATGTGGGTTTTACTATTCCATTAGCACCAGAAGTGTTGGAGTGGCTCGATGAGTTGAAGATAAGGGGATTTGGCTCTGATTACGTGTTTCCGAGTAGAAGAGCCAGCAAGAGCCCTCACATGGGCCCCGACACGCTTAACCGAGCCATTACCAAGCTATTTGGTCATGAGGCTGGCAAGAAGAAGCAGCCACCCAATTTGATGGGGGATATGACGCACTTCACCGTGCATGACCTACGCCGCACTTGTCGTACTCTATTGGCAAAACAAGGCACTCCCGGCCATGTGGCCGAGAGATGCTTGAATCACAAGTTAAAGGGTGTTGAAGGTATTTATGACCAGTATGATTATTTGGAAGAGCGGAGAGAGGCACTAGACAAGTTGGCTACGCTGCTGCTACCGTCATTGTAGTATCTCTAACTATTAGCGAAAGTAGCATTCAGCTCACTTATAGATGACGACACTAGGCTTAACAATAAAGACTAGCGAAAACTGCGTTCATAAATAGGCACAATTTCACTGAAACTATTAGCAACTTGCATGTCATCTAATTTAGCTAGCTTCAATGATTGTCTAAATCCAACAGTAGGATCATGCTGGATCGCTTGGTCCAGTGAAATAGCTGCACCAAGCTCAAATAACCAGTATTGGTTTTTACTGACTTTAGAAACATCAATACCCGCTTGCTTAGCAGATATGTCATCACGCTGTGACAGCATTACCTTTTTAATTCTATAAACCATTGTGATTTCAAGCGAACTTGCACAATTGGCCATCACCGCTAAGTATCTCAATTCTTGAACAATATGTTTTCCGAATTTCTGATCAAAGACAGAAACTGGAATATGAAACCACTCTGCTAATCCACTGTTAAAGTTATCGATATAGTCTTGCTCACGACTTTCACCAAGCTTCGATATCAACACAAGATCATGGTGAAGCACTTGCTGCATTCCTGAGTATGGAATACGTGCTGGCTCATTAACATAAAGATCATCACGTATCGATTCAGTAGTGTAAGCGCTGATACCCGTTCCTAGCTGATGCAGTAAAAAGGCTTGGAGCCAGGAGTTCTTATTGCCATTTGCGCTAGGCAGCAAAGCAAAGGCACCAATCCCGACTTCAGCTATCATCGATTGGTATGGGTTTTCATCACTGCCTTGGTCATAAAAGCCTGGGTATAAAGCAAAGGCACCAAAAACTGGACGACTTTTGCTTCTGGACTCTTTTTGTTCATCAACTCGAATTAAGGCATCTCTATACCGGTGCATCTGATTAATCGCATCGTCGGGCACGTAATCGTTACAATCAATATCATCTACGTCATATCGATTGTTTTGGGTCTTTATGCGGTATTTGGCATCAAATAACCAAATGCACGTCTTACCATCTGGGAAAGTAACTTCTAACAAGATATCGGGTTTTTGTGTCACACCAAACGACCGAATATGTTGACCAGCTCGACGAAAGACCGGTTCATGGGCTAACTTTGCCCGAAGCCCATCGGCTCGTTCAAATGTAAATGCCCCTGCGCCAGTTAAACCATCTTTAAGTTGTAATTCAAAATAGTCATTAAGCTTTAGCTTTGTTTTTTGGTGTTCTTTTTCTTGAAAGCCAAGCACTTCTAATAAAATTGTTCGTATTTCTAAAAAGCACCATACTTCATACGTTTCCGCGACAGACTTCATTGACACTGTTGAGTGCCTAGCAAAAACATCCAAGTAGTATTTTAGTTCTTGCCACACCTTGTAAACTGCACTGTAGCCTGTTTTTTGCTGCAAAACCAAAGACTCACGATATTGTCCAGAAAAATCTCCCACCTCTTTCAAAAAGCTATACTTTTCCATTTTTATCAATGGCTGTTGCCACTCTTTCAATTCATTCAAGAAGTGCTCCGATAGACGGGCGTACGTTGTCTCACCTTTGTTGGTATAAGCCTCGAGCTTCTGGGACATACTTTCTAGCTGCTGCTTACATTGAACAACGACCATCTTGATGTATCTATTTTCTGGCGTATCTACACTGAGGTGCTGTTTTTGTTGTTGATATCGCTTGTCATAAATTTTATTGGCAATATCCTCTTTTACACGCTCAGCTAATCGATTTGATAAACGGCCTTTGAGTCGATCTGCTCTAATATTAACGTTTTTTTTCTGTAATCGGTTATGTGGTGAGTTTGCGATAACTTTCAACCCGTCCTCAAGTGACGTTCTCAACGCCTTAAACTGCGCTAACCACAATAGTGGGAAGTTACCACGGTGTTGGCTCTTATCTGCGCTTTGCTCGGTCTTCTCCGCCAAGCTGAACCGCCATAATGGAAAAGTCTCATCGATCCGGCGATACATAGCAGGTAAGTCGTTGTGCAGCTGCATCTTCGTTGGAAAGACTTCTAAGGTCAGCTTAAATTGCTTTTCCTTGCCTTTAATGCAATAAGTAAGAGGTAAGGCAAATTGACCAATATCATTACCTGTATTAATTGTACCAATTAGGCTGGCTGCACTATGTTTGCGTTTAGATGTAAACCGAAAAGCATCAGCAACCCCTTGAAGAGCGTGAGTGATAAAAGCCTGCTCAATACCTTCTTGCAAAAATACCCACTCAAATTGATATTGAGCATTTTCAAAAAATAACGGGGCAGGAAGAGTTACCTCAGACAAAGGAGAGTCATCAATCAGCACACTCTTTTGGTCACAGATGGTTATGTTTTCTGGACTGATTGCAGGCTGAATTTGCAATTTACTAAGAGGTGCTAGTAATCCTCTTTGGCTAAGCATATTGAAATAAGTACTTTGCCTTGCCTCAAGGTGCCGGCTACTTATTGTCAACTCCCACTCAGGTGTTTCTATACAAATCAAAGTTTGCATGCCTACCACCTTTTATGGCCAAAAACTTGTAAAGCCATTCTTCAATTGGTCGCTCATCCATTCAAGTTTTACCTTGCTTCGACACTCTATTGTTATTAGAGGATCATCTTCAAGCGATTTACGAAACAGATCTTGCCGAGATTTTGTAGCCCAAATTTCATTCAACTGCTCGCTAAGTAGTGCACTAAGCTGCTCTAATATTGAGTTATCGCTATCACCTTTCGTGAGCTTATCAATGTCACCTTCTATACGAGGTAGCACCTTACACATTAAAAAGTCATCCCATACAGATTGAAGCTCGACTTCATTGTTGGGGTTTTGTGTAATTACAGCTAGAAGCAATTCATTTAAAGCACGGTATGCAAGCTTAAATGGGGTGTTTCCCAAAATATCATTAATTTGCTTTAGGAAAGCGACAGACAAAGTGCCATCTTTATCAAAACTACTGCTTAGTTCAGTCTTGTTTCGTCCATCAGTAAGCACTGGGTAGCTAAGCGCTTTAGGTTCTGAGGTTGCATCAAAAAAGGTATCGAAATCATTAGGAAAGAACTCACCAAAATCAAAAGTTAATGCTCGATCAATTACTTTTCGAGAGAAACCATGTGTGGTTTCATCCATATTGACCGTACCCGCTACAATTAAATTAAACGGGATGCTAATGCCATTAGCAACAAAGTGGTCCCATAACTCATCGTGGTCAATTAATCCCAACTCACCCTTAAGTTTATCTTTATCAACCGCCTCCAACACTGTCGCTTTTAATAGCGGATCGCATTGGTAAGTAAAATCATTACCTTGCCAAGCCCATTCTCTGGTTTCTAGCACAGATAGGTAATCTGCGAAGTATTGCTCGACAGGTGCCAAGTTCATTTCATCCAAACAAAGCCAGTAAGGTTTTACCTGTCGCTGTTGATTTTTCTCACCAACTACCTCTTTACCTTGGAGGGTGATCCCAGCATCTTTTATCGCAATCCAAGCCTTCATTATAAACTTCAGTACATCGGTAACTATGTACTCGGCATTACCGCTAAGCCTTGATGTATAGCCTAATAAATCTGATGGTTCATGCCAATCAGGGCGGACAGAAGTAAGGCAATAAGTATCGTCTATCGAGCCTGTTAATTTAGCTTGCTCACGGACGAAACGAGTTTTACCTGTGCCTGAGATACCAGCTAGAAGAACAAAAGGTTTATGCAAACAACAAAGCGTCAGCTCTGGTGAAGGAGAATCCGCCCCCCTCACTGTAAGCTTTTTTAGCACCCTTACATCCCACTTTTTCCACCTCTGCTTTGCACCATGCCCTATTTTTAGAATAGCGCCTGTACGTTCCATTAATTGAAGCATTAATGTTAGTCTTCGCTTTACCGTCGAAGGAATTGATTCAGAAGCTAGGTCATCAAATATCAGATGATCCCCATTATCCTTACGAAAGCTTTTTACGATGCCCCAATACACCTCATTGAGACTTAAAGACTTATCAAGAGATAAAAACGCATGACTAAGTTCAACAAAAGGAAATTCACTTCCTTCTTGATAGTTTGAAAGAAACATGACCCAGAAATCTATCTCTGTTATTCTTCCTGCTAATAGCTCTCTTCCTAGCTCTGTTACTTGGAAATAAGTATCAAATGTAACAACGCCTGATATACTCCACGGCTTTGAGAAATCTCTAAAATATGGTCTAAATGATTTACCTTCAAATGAACGCCACGCTAGGTCCGGGATTTCTTTTTCTAGCTCTTGGTATATTGGAGCATCAGCATCATAGATCGATTCGCCTTCATGCTTGTTTATAATCTTTAGTGCACTCAGCCAGACATCTGCAGCCCAAGCACCTTCTGCTCCATCATCTATCTTTGTCCAATGCTCATATTTCACTTATATCTTCCTTAAATAAATGTTCTAGAGAAAGGTTTTCAACAATCTCGAGAAGGCTCTTCTTTTGGGCGTCAAAAATCGAACTAGAGATTTCTCGTCCTATTAAAGCGGACAATAGCGGTGGCACAGCATTTCCCACCTGCCTAATAGGATGCCTTGAAGTCCCAGAAAATTCCCACCAGTCTGGAAATGTCTGCATTCTTGCTGATTCCCGTGGCGTAACCTCTCTAGGTTCAAAGGGATGAACATGCCCCTTGCCGCCACCCTTATCTGAGCCAACTATGATTGTGTAACTTGGCTTGCTAGGATCTAGTTTATTGATTCTTGTTTTTGGATCTCGTTCACCAAACTTTAACGAAGCATAGCGATCTATAATTCTTTGACTATGATTTCGACCAGTATGGTTAGCAAGGCCCTCGCCCATTGGCGGCATATTTGTTAGGCCATCATTAACTGTTCTATATGCCATTAAACCTTCTATTTCTTTCTCAGATTTAAATCCATTACAAATCGGCGGAATTGTTTCAATTGTTTTACCCTCTCGACTACCGATGATAAATACACGATCTCTAAACTGTGGTACTCCATAATCAGCAGCGTTTAACCGGAAAACTGACAGTGTATATGATAAGCCTTTTTTAGGGTTTTGTAGCTTCCCACATAACTCCTTAAAAACATTGCCTTCATCAATAGTAAGTAGTCCATACACATTCTCAAAGAAAAATGCTCGCGGTTCCAAATCAGAAAGAAGACGTAAATACTCATAAGCTAACAGGCCTCTTGGGTCATCCGTCCCTTGTCGCTTACCAAATACACTAAAAGCTTGGCATGGAGGACCACCAGCAAGTAGATCTAACTCACCAACACGCAAGTCTGCTTTCTCTAAAATAACCTCAGATACAAGTTCCTTGATGTCTTTTTGTACGATTACAGCTTCTTGTAAAATTGAAGTCTTGGATTTTTGGCACCTTTCTTTGTTATCTCTCAGCGAGATGCAGCTATGTTCATCTATATCTGTAGCAAACACAGTGTTAAAGCCTGCAGCTTCTAGGCCTAGATCTAACCCCCCACCGCCAGTGAAAAGAGATACAACTTTTAGTGGTTTAGTGACTTTACTTTTCATTCTTAAACTTTACCTAATACGATAAGCCAACTATCAGCTACTGCTTTTACTTGGACTGAGTTCCCATGGGATATCAATGTTACAACATTATGGTACTCCATAGTTTTCAGTGTCCTTGATACATTACTAACAGCACGCCCTGTTAGGGCGGCCAATTCAGTCACTGACCGGGGTTGTTGTTCCGCGATTACTTTTAGTAAATGTTGGTTCTCTTTCGACAGTACATTAGCCACTGATTTCAGAGAGTCGAACCAAATATCTACGGTATAATCTGGATCTAACTGCTGCCCACGAATTCCTATCACACAGCGCTTCTTTTTTATATTTTCCACTGCAATTTTTCAGCCTATACTGTATAAATACACACACTGGACGTCATCTTATCACCAGATGATAATCGAGCAAGTACTTTCTATATTTGGGCTACTCCACAGTTGTAGCATCCTGCACTATCACTCAACCTTTCATTTTTATGACAGCTCTGCACTCTCCATTTTGCTCATCAACCAATCATCAACCTCGCTTTCAAGCCAGGCTTTGCGTTTGCCCATAACGGTATAGTTTCCAGGGAATTCACCTGCTTTAATCAGGATGTAGATGCTACTGCGGCACAATGTTGTTTTATCCATGACTTGCTGTAGTTTTAAAAATCTCAGCGGCGCTTTATTCAGTTCATGCTGTTGTGAGTATCCCATGATAGTAATCCTTGTGTATTAGCTCGTTCATACCAAGGACTCGCCATTATTTTTTTACTTAGATTCAACCTGCCTTACCGCCCCTTCTCCCGCTAACCCGTATTCAAAATCCTTTCAGATATATTTCATCACTACGCATAGCCCAGTTGATAAAACTCAATTAACAGATATAGGAGGTCCCTATGCGTACATCTCGACCAACCATTCCAACGAATAACCAATATCCGGCTCACCAAACCTCTAGACTCAATGAACTGCTAGAACATGCCGCCGAAGCGCTTGCGCAAAAGTACAAGCGTGAAGGCACCTTCACTAACCCTGATAACGTGAAAGACTACCTACAGCTAAAGCTTGGCTCGTATGACCGTGAAGTATTTGCACTGATGCTGCTAGACAACCAGCACCAGCTTATTCGTTTTGAAGAGCTGTTCTTTGGCACCATTGATGCGGCGAGTGTTTATTCAAGAGAAGTGGTAAAGGCTGCCCTCAATGCTAATGCCGCTGCGGTTATCCTGGCCCATAACCACCCATCGGGGATCGCCGAGCCCTCTAGAGCGGACAAGCGCATTACTAGCCGGCTGGTTGATGCGTTGGGGTTAATTGACGTTCGAGTGCTCGACCACATTGTGGTTGGTGAGCATTGTGTCTCTTTTGCTGAAAGGAGCTGGATATGAATAACCATCAATCAGTCTGTAAGAGTAAGGAGGCGCTTATGCCAGCTAAATCACGGTTCAACGACACATCAAACAGCTTGTCATTTAATAAAGCAGCGTTACCCATCTCCAATACGCTACTGAAACGCTTGGCTGATGTGCTGAACAAGCACTCTGAAGTCGTCGGCGACAATTACATCGTGATTAACTTTAGAGACAAAGGCTACAACGCTGAAAATGGTGGCTACCATCCGGTGGAGATTTCATTAAGCAAAGATGCCAACAATCGCTACACGATCTTGTACATCACTGATTTTAGTTACTGCGGTGGTCCTTATCCCGAACTGGAGCGAGATATCGACTTTGATTTTGGTAATTCAGCGGCTTTTACTCGTTACTGTGGCTGGACGGGTATCTGTTCACCTGCAATTGTCGAGTTCTACCCATTGTGGGAAGACAACTTTGTCGCATACCTAGACTCGGACGCTTACGACCAAATCGAAGTAAGGGGACACTAGCCACCAGTTCCTCACACCACAATTCAAACACCGTCCACCAGCACAGATAAAGGCTAATACTGCTGCTTCCCATATTGGTAAAACGGGAAGCTTGGAACCCTTGCTACATAAGGGTTTGGCGGTATCGGCCTCTCTGTGCTTCCCAAAACACCCTTCTACAGACAAAAAAGGAAGCAGACTATGGCTGAGGTCCAAGCAATCAAAGACGATGACACCATTCGACTCATTGGCCACTTACTCGCTATTCGTTGTAATCCGCAAATGGCTGACGTTTGGCACATTGGGTTAAACCTGGCACTGCGGATATCCGATTTACTCTCTATCCGCTTTGAAGACATTAATGATGACCGACTCATTATTCTTGAAAGCAAAACAGGCAAGCAGGCGAACATCCAATTAAACACCAAGGCACGAGAACACATTGCCAAAGTGCGGGAGAAGCACCCTGACCATGTTTACCTATTTCAATCGCATCGATGCCAGCAACTAAAACATAAACCACCGCAGCCGATCTCTCGGCGTGCGGTGTCTATGGCCTTTCAACAAGTAGGGCAAGAACTCAAGCTTGCGTTGGGTACTCACTCCATGCGCAAAACACGAGGGTATTTCCTCTATCAATCCACTAAAGATATCGGTCGCGTGATGAAGATGCTACGCCACACCTCAGAGGGCGTGACGCTTCGTTATATCGGTATTACTCAAGATGAAGTCGACAAAGACTTCGTATCACTCGAACTGTAACTAAGAGAGGTTCTATCATGGAACACTTACAACCTGGCGATCACCTGGTAGTGAACGTTGATGTATTGGGGATTACTGAGCATCACGGTTTATACATCGGCAATGGTGAAGTCATTCATCTTTGCGCTCACGCTAAGCAAGTCATACTCAGTTGCTTAGATACGTTTTCTGATGAAAAAGAAATCAGAGTTAAACGACGCGCACCCTATCCACAAGATGCCATTGATTACGCAAGGCAGCAGTTAGGCAAACGTGGTTATGATGTAGTCACGAACAATTGTGAGCACTTCGTCAACCGCTGCATTGAACAGCGACATACGTCTAACCAAGTGAGTAGTAGTGGTCATGCCATCGTTCATGTGGCAGCTAGGCAAGGTTTACTCGGTCAATCAGTTAAACAATTTGCTAAAGGTCCACTAGGCACCATTGCTATCGCCTCTACAGGGGCGAAGTACGCTGGTGAATACATTGGCTTACCTGATAGTGTAAACACCGTTGTAGGGGCTCCTGGGGATCTTGTCGCTAAACCTATTGAAGCCGCCTACACTGGTACCGTTAATACACTAAGCAATACCTACGATAAACTGAGTGAGGGTGAAATCATCGGTGCTACTGGTGAGCTGATAACGGGCACTGTAGAGACTGCGGTTGATGTCGTCTTTGCACCCATTGAAGTAGTGGGTAACACCTGGAGTGCGATTACATCGTGGTTTGATTAACATACTGGAGGGCTAAACACCCTCCATTCACGACTACCGATAACTGGTACCAAAGTTACGTCGTCCCTCACCATAGTGTTTAGTATCTTTTTTTGCCAGATAGCTTATTCGACGGAATAGATCTCGATATTGTCTATTGAATTCTGGCTTACCGTCCATCAAGTAATAACCATGGTTCTCAGGGAACTCTACTAACCAACGTACATCTTCAAACTCCATACCCAAAGCAGTAGCCCAGGCTTCAATGATTATCGAAGCTAAGCTGTCACGACTTTTATACTTCCCTAACGTGTGAAATCGATCTTTGTTGAAAAACAACACTAAGTGATAATGGTCGTTCTCAGAGGTGCAACGCTCACGACACCATGCGTATCTTACATAGTTACGGTGAACCCTCTTGCCCTGGTTTAGCTTACGTTGCGATTGAGCAAAGACCTTTGAACGTAATGATTCAATAAAGCGTGTCATCAAGCGGGTATAGTTTCGGTTATAACTGACGACTTCATCTCTGCTTAACAAGCAATTGGGATCAAACCTAATGTTAGGTAGTCTTAAATCAATTCTCGCTGCGTACGTTCTAGGGAACTCCGCAACACTGTCATTCATCACATCACGCAAGCTACCTAAGTTGTCCTGCTTATAGTTATCTAATGGCCCTAGTATTCTAAGCCCATCAAAGTAGTTGTCTCTCATCTGTACTGCCCTATGTATTATTCATTTCATAGAACTGGTACAGCATTAATTATTAAGATAGTGGGCATGCTTTAGGGCATGCCATATCACTCTAGTAAAGAGCGTATATATTACACATACCGACAATGTCCAAATCACAACTAAATTATCAATCCACTGCTAGTTAAAACAGAGCGTTCCATACGTTGCGATTACACAAATCTTCACCTAGAATAAGGGAGTTTCGATAATGCAAATCGAAACTCCCATTTTCAAAGGGCAATTATGAACAAGCTTTCATTAATAAATGACAAAATTATTATCACTCTCCCGTTCGCGAGTAAGTTCTTGGCTGTTTTTAACGACGGAAGCACTAGGCAATTGGAGATAAGTAAATACTATTATCCACTTTGCCAAAAAGCCTTAAACCTAGATCATAAAGCGCTGCTGCCAGAGATAATTAATTTTGCTTTTTTAGAAGAGGTAGTTTTAATAATCGCAGATTATGACAAGCCATATAGTTTTATAGGAAGCCTACGTAGGCTTCAAAGCAGTGCTGAAAAATTTGGGGGTATAACTAATCCACAAGCAACACTGCATTACTTTGAAGAACTCGAATCCATCGAGCTATCTGCTGCAAGAAAAGTAAACTTAATCAAATTATGCAACCTACTTCAATCTGACTTGGACTATGCAACTCTCTCACTAACAATAAAAAATGATGAAATAATGAACCGCTTGAGCATGAGCTCTAGGAGTTTAATTTCTGCTTTCAAAATTCTAAAAGATCTTGGATTTATCGATATAGAGAATAGAAATTTTAAGCGCTTCTCTCTCCCACAACGAATTACTTTTAGTGTACGTTTCTTTGAGGACTTGTTAATCATGAGTCAAGATGAAGTAGAGCAAGTGCATCAACATGCAATTAAACACATCAACGAAATGGTCTTTAGAGAATATATTGTCAGTAGACTGGATGATAAAATAGAAAACAAACACTATCTTGCGATTGCCAAGCTGCTTGGAGAGTATGAATCCACCCCCGAAGACCAAGATGAATCAAAGAAACAGATGGCACAAAAAATTGATGCCGCATCGCAGGAGTTTTCAAAACGAAAGAAACTGCTAATACAAAGAGGTAAGACAAAAAAGGGAGATGAGGATACGAGTCAAGTGCCATACAGCAAAGAAGGCTTACTAGAAGCTTACGATACCGTTGAGGAAGCTATGCAAAGAACTAAAGAAAAAGCTAAAAATCTCATGCTGAGTTTAGATGAACTAGGTATTAAAGATCCTAGAGTCATAAAAGCCATCGCTAACCTATTATAGATTAGCGATGGTATCTAGTCTGACACTAACTCTAATAAGAAGTCCTGACTCTTGCTAGCAACCAAGCTTGCACTTCACTTTCAAGCCAGGCTTTGCGCTTGCCCATCACAGCATAGTTACAAGGGAAATCGCCAGCTTTAATCAGAATGTAGATACTGCTGCGGCAAAGTGTCGTTACTTCCATGACATCGCGTAAACGAAGAAAGCGATCACTACGGTTCTGAATAGTTTCCATCATGTTCTCCTGGTTATCGGTTTATCCAGGAAGATGAAATATATCTGAGTTGGCTTTGTTTACAGGCTGCCCAAACGGCTACTAGCCGATAAACAATGAGGCTGGTACACCAAAACGCGCCGATAGTGCCTTGATGTGGTTGAGCGTTAGAGAGCGCTTTCCGCTTAAGATCATCGATACCGTCGATTTGGCACCTATCTCTTCTTTGAAGTCACTTAACGTCAATTGATGCTGATCAATGATAACTCTTAGCATGGCTATGCCTGGCTCAAGCTTATCAATAGCTTGATTAAATTCACTAAACTGCTCAGCTTCTTCTTCATACCTTTCAATCACCGGAAACATCAAGTCAATCACTGGCTGATGAGCATCATAATCTTCGATAAGTACTTCCATCGTGGCAATCAACTCTTGATATTGCTCAGGTGAAGTAATGCCAGTAATCCAGGGCATAACACTTTGAGCTTTACTGACGGCCTTATCTATCTCTGAAATATCTAACATGCTCATCCCTCACCTCTTTATTAGACTTCAATCCTGAATTCAAAAGCTTGCTTCATCAATGGCTGCACTTCCACTTTATTTGGCGTCCGAAAATCATCAATATGCCTGATTGGTGCAACCGTCACAAAGCCCCAAAACTCCAAGAAGCGTTTAATAAATCGCGATTCAATCATTGTGCCTAGTAACTGACTCGGAGATGAATACCCATCTTCAGGGCATCCCAGCAGTAAATCAGGGAATGCAGTAACCACCTCTTCAATCAACCGCTCCGTATTGCCATGATTTTGCAAACGCCACAGCATAAACAACCAGAAGGTCCTTAAATCAACATCGTGCTCCCATCCATCTAGGTAGCCCCAATTGTACTGAGAGGTTGCAGCTTCGAGCATAGGGAGAAAGAACGCTTGAATGCCGTGTGCTAAGTACTGCTTTTGAGCTGCTTTTTTAACATGATAACGGCCACTGCGGCGATAGATTATACCCGCTATCTCTGCTAGCACTCGGCTGTAATGCAATGCATTAAACTTATCCTCGTTACTGCCTGCATATTCACTGATACTGATGTGTCGTTCAAATTCAGAGACTGCAAATTCTGGTAATAGATCACTAGCCTGCTTAACAATTTTTGTCGGCAAGTTACCTTTGCTGGTGGCTTTAAACGAGCCACCTCCTTGCATGGCTTCATCTAATATCAATGCTAAGTAACGCATCACTGGGCTGGTTTTTAGGTTATCTGGCGTGTGTATTGTTACCCCTTCCAAGTCACTGAAAGGCGCATATAACCAATTGCTCATTTGTGTTGGCGAAAGGCCACAGAAATCAGGATGAGGCCGATCATTAGCTGCCTTCATTTTTTGCTCTGCAACGATATTGAGTTCTTCTAAAGACAAGTTAGGGTTCATTGCAGAAACTTGCTCTATATCATCCAGCATTGATGCGTGTTGCTTAGAGATACTGTTCATGCAGCAACGTTTGTACTTTTTACCGCTGCCACAAGGGCAAGATTCATTTCGACCTGGTTTCATATTTTATCTACTCGTCTTATTTATCTTAATGCTACGTCACTTCAAACCAACATCATATCAAGCTAAAAGTGCTGCATTTTCTTGCTTGCGCTCTGCGAGTGTTTTTTCTATCGCAGACACGGTGGTCTTACTCACCCCATGTTGCTCAGCAAGCGCCTTAAACTGAATAATGGCATCCACTACCTCTTTAATGCATTGCTGTGCTTCCTTCCAATTAGCAAAGCCTGCGCTAGCCGCTAGCTTTTGCATCACTTTGAGTGGTGGTGCTTTTCCGTAGCCAGCAAAGGCGGTGGCATGTTCATTAAAAGGGTGAGGGCTAAACGTTACATCGTAAAATGGTGCGAGTTGCCAACTGCCATCATCGGCTTGTAAAAAGCCCCAGTTTTTACTGTGATCGTCTTGGTTCGCGGCAAATAAGTTAAACATTGCGCGTCGAAATTGAAGTTGCCCGGCGGCAGGAGACTTACACAGTTGACGACTGGCCTTAATCAGGTCGCTGTAGTCTAAGCTAGGGCTTCGGAAGTCTGCATCCAATAAACCGCAGGCACTGTGCATATGCAAGCGTCCAGCCTTCTCCTGCTCGGGTAAATAGTCGAAACGCTTTAACGCAAGCCATGCTTTAGCGCCGCTACTTGTAGGTGCTTCAATTAATTGCCACATCGGTGGCTGACACTTTGCCTGCTCAGCCATTTCTAAATAGACCGCTTCACACAAACCTTCTTCGTGGCCCAATGCTAAGTTCTTCGAAGTAAACTTAACTAGCCATGCTTCATCGCCAGGTTGTGCATAGGTGCGGCATTGCGTCGCGTCGCCAGCAGGCATATAAATTTGTGCTTTAGGTCGAGCACCGCCGGAGCTGCCGACGGCTACCAAGGTTGCTAACACTTGCGCAGTGCTACCATCTAAATCGTCAGATAGAGCCTGGTCAAACAGGGTTTGGGCTTCCAGACCAAGTGTTTCCAAATCAATATCTGAACGATTTTCTAATGAGAGCTCTGATACAGGTGTAAAAGACAATGCCCCCATTCCTTGCTGGCCAACAAAAGCCAGCCTGTCCATTGCTGTTACTTGTGCTGGCAAAATACCTTGTTGGCGGAATACTCGATCTTGCAACAGCAAACCCCAACCATCGGGAAGACTATCACCAAAAACGCCGTGAATGCCTTGGTGTGGCCCTTTCGGTGCTTGCTGTAATCGCACATCACCTTGAAGCGTAAAAGGGGATAAATTGCCAAACGTGCTGAGATAACTTTCATCGTACTGAAAGAAAACGCCTTGGCGGTTTTGCGCTAATATACCCACCGATACCGTTTCGCCCGTTGTGAGAGTGCGCTCCACATTCAGCTTTTGAATGGATTTAAAGCTCATCTTTAAGCACCTCTTCTATACTGGTCGGTAAAGCACTGCGGTCAGCCGTTGTTTGTGTCAGTTGATAAAGCCGGTCTAGTGAATCCAACGACTGCCACAAAAGCAGCAGCTGACGAAATGAAATTTGTCCGGTGAGTTCAAACTTTTTTATGGTTGAAGCAGGTACACAACTGCGCTGGGCTAGTGCCTCTCGCGATAGCTTTGCTTGTTTACGCAAGCCTCGAAGATGAATAGCAAAAGCTTGGCTTACATCGGTATCATCTAAAAGTGAAAAGTTCATACGCAGCCTTAATGGATATAATAATGTCTATTATAGCGTTATTTTGTGATTTATGGATACTATAACACCCATAAAGGTATAGGTAGCTATCACGTAACTGGAGAAGGATACTCAAAGCTGGTGCTTTGCGTCAGGCATGAGGTTGAGTTAAGGTAATTCATAGCCTAATAGGCTCGTATCTAGGAAGTGAACAAATGGTGGTTAAATTGGTGGTTAACAATTGAAACCGAAGGCTATCGTAGCTACATCCAACTGATTTTTAATGAATTTAATATTTTAATCTACATTCAGATCCAAAACATTGAATAACAGTCTGTAAGCTGTACACGATAAAGAATAATCAGCTTAATCAGTGTTGATTAGATCAAAATGAGCTCCTAATTTTAGGGGCTTTTTTTTATGGATACAGTAATAGTAATCAGGATGAGCAAGTGACTGGTTGTTACGTAGAAGGTTGAGTTAGAGCAAAGAACAGATACAACGATAGTTAGAACGAGATAACGGACGTAAAACAGGATTTTTGAATACTTAGAGAGGGTATTGCTAATGGAGAAGAGTGTTGCGGTAAAACTGAGGGGGGAAACAAATTTGAGAGAGAAAGTGACGCAAGTTGCTGTTGCAACCTGCGCCGACTTAAAATCTTATAGAGCTACAACGTTTGCAGCTTGAAGACCTTTTTGGCCTTGCTCTACTTCGAAAGACACTTGTTGGCCTTCTTTAAGAGTCTTGAAACCTTCAGAAGCGATTGCACGGAAGTGTACGAATACGTCAGCGCCGCCGTTGTCTTGAGTTAGGAAACCGAAGCCTTTCTCTTCGTTAAACCATTTTACTACGCCGTTTACTTTGTTAGACATGATGTGTCCCTTATATAAAAATAAAAAATTAATCGCCAAAAGTGCGATGCGCTGAAAGCTTGAATTATTTAATGTATCTATGAAGCTAAGGGAAACACTGAGAATAACAATGAAGCAATACTAAGGGTTCTACTTTACAACTGGATGTTTCATTTAATAACCCTGAGAACAGAGCGACGCCATTCTTGGTGATCTGAGCCTGCTTGTAAAGCGTTATTTGGACAATTTGATGTTTTTTTGTTCGGTTGGCTTGAATTCAAGCCCAGCTAGGTCGCCGGGCTTGATTTGTAAGACTTTGATCTCAAAAAATTTACTCGTCCGGCTGCTTAGTTCTGAGATCGACATATGGCCAGTAATGGTGACCGACTCGAATCAACAGAGTTGCTGCTGCTAAGATAAATGCCGCTAAAGATAACCAAACGATCAATACCGCATCGAGTTCTTTCATGCCCAAAGTGATGTAACGAGCAATCGCCATCATCGCGATATAGATTGGGTATCGCACTGGGATCTTACCGTTCATCACAAACTGCTGAACCATCGCCAACACTTCTAAATAGATAAACATCAGCAGAATGTCGGTCAATTGCACTCGGCGTTCAGCGAAGACATGCATGAACTCTTCGACCATCGCAAACAAGGTCGCGAGCGTGATCGCCACCAGCAATACCGCTTCCATAATGTGGAATACTTTTAAAAACGGCTTACTAAAAGATTTAGGTAAGTGAGAAGGCATAGTCACTCTTCAAAAAATAATTAATCCAGTCTCTACAATAGCATGCATCAATATAAGTCGCGTACTGTCAAAGCACCGACTTTAGGCTAACGCCATCAACTCATCGGTAACCAACATTAAGAAGCAACGGTAAAAAGCAACAAATACAAAAATGGCCCCGCATTCACTGCAGAGCCATCTGTTTGTCTTTTACTTAGCGACTTCTTAGTGACTAATTAGCCTTAAAGCAGAATCAGGTAAGTTAAGAACACCACACACAGTCCGTAGATAAGCGGGTGTACTTCTTTGCGCTTACCTGCCACAACCATTGTGAATGCGTAGCTGATGAAGCCCATCGCCATACCGTTCGCAGGAGAGAAGCTTAGCACTGTGAACATGATGGTAAAAAAGGCTGCAATGCGTGACTCTTTCTTTTCCCAATTAATCTGACCAAGGCGACCGACCATATAGATGCCAACCACTACCATCGCCGGTGCAACCATTGCAGCCGAGAAGATAGAGAAGATTGGGTATAGGAATAGCGAGATTAGGAACAGACCAGCCACCATGACTGCTGCCAAGCCCGTTTTCGCACCTTGAGAAGAAGCGATGCCAGACTCAGAGAATGCGGTAATTGATGTGGTACCAAGAATAGAGCCAATCACAGTACCGCCCGCATCTGCTACTAGAGCCGATTTCGCGTTTGGCACCTTGCCGTCTTTATCGATAATACCCGCATCACGGCCAACGCCGACAATGGTGCTCAAGCCATCAAAGAAATCGACAATCAAGAAGATAAGTACGATGAACAGTAAGTCGAACATTTTCTCTGGCGTGAAAGCAGAGAAATCAAAGATAGCGCCGAAGCTGCCAGCCATGCTTGGTGGCATAGCAATGAACTGCTCTGGGATTGGTGCGTTTGAAGTACCCATGAAGACGTCAGCAAGAATCGTCAACACAATAGCTGAAACGAACGAGATGAACGTTGCTAGCTTGATGTCGCGAACCATACAACCCAGTGCGATGAAGATGCTCACATAAGCGATGATCACTTTTGGATCGGAAATGTCGCCTAAGCCTACCAATACGAATGGGTTAGAAACGATGATGCCCGCATTCTTAAGACCTAAGAAAGCAATGAACAGTCCGAGAGACACCGTAATCGCCAACTTCAAATCTTCAGGAATCGATTCAATCATCGATTTACGAATATTAGTTAACGAGAACGCGAGGTACAGGATACCTGACAGGAAAATGCCGAACAGCGCCTCATTCCAAAGTAATGCGACTGAACCACTTAATAGTAAGCCTTTGAAGAAGCCGTTCATGCTCATGCCCGGCGCAAGCATCACTGGGTAGTTGCCCCAAATGCCCATAATTAGGGTTGCGATTGCCGCAGACAGAGCCGTTGCAGTAAACACGGCACCTTTGTCCATGCCTGGAATATCACCCAAAATTGCTGGGTTAACCGCCAGAATGTAACTCATTGCCAAGAAAGTAATGAAACCCGCGTACAGCTCAGTGCCAATCGTGGTTTTTCTTTCAGTGATTTTAAACATCGAATCAAGCGAGCCAGAGGTGTTCTGGGCTTTCAGGGTGGAATCGGTACTCACAACAAAACCTATGCAATAAATTAAGAATTTGGTGATTCAAATGCTGTGAGAATAGAGAGGTCTCTACACTAAAAACTGTAGTCACCAAGGTAGGCTCGGTAGTAGAAACATCTAGTCCATATCACTAGATATATACAGCATTTAATCGTTTGCGCGGATTGTAAGGATTGAGATTAAAACTTCAACAAATTTTGTCCAGATCACATAAAAAAGTACCGATGACGAGTCATTACATTTATACAAAGATCCTTGAGAAGATCATTCGCTAATAAATAACGATCAAGCCAGTTGTTCTCAATCATCTAAATATGCTACTCTTCGCCTCCATTTTTCTGACCTAATTTTCACCAGTTGCTTCTATTAGTTTTACTCGTTATCTCTTTATAGACGTAACCAACGGCACAATTAGTAGATGCGCCATCGGAACAAAAATTAGAGTCAGTGCTATCTTTTAAAGTGTAGGTTTATTGCCTTCACTCAATCCAACCAACAGTGGAAATATACAGATGGGCAAAGGTACTCTTTACATCGTATCTGCACCTAGTGGCGCAGGTAAGTCGAGCTTGATCTCAGCAATGCTAGAAACCAATCCAACCTACGCAATGAAGGTATCTGTTTCACACACCACTCGCGGTATGCGCCCTGGTGAAGAAAATGGTGTTCACTACCACTTCGTAGAGAAGCATCATTTTGAAGACCTTATTACTAAAGGTGAATTCCTAGAGTACGCTGAAGTGTTCGGCAACTACTACGGTACTTCACGCGTTTGGATTGAAGAAAACCTAAACCGCGGTATCGATGTATTCCTAGATATCGACTGGCAAGGTGCTCGTCAGATCCGTGAACAAATGCCTCAAGCGAAGAGTGTATTCATTCTTCCACCATCAAATGGTGAACTAGAGCGTCGTTTGAATGTTCGCGGTCAAGACAGCGACGAAGTTATTGCGAAACGCATGAGCGAAGCAAAATCAGAGATTTCTCACTATGCAGAATATGATTATGTGATCGTGAATGACGACTTTGATGCAGCCCTAATGGACTTCAGAGCTATCATTCGTGCGGAACGCTTAAAAGAAGATAAGCAAGCAGCGAAATACAGCGGCATGCTTACTGCTTTATTAGCGGAATAATCTAGATCCCCTAGATTTTCTATTGAGATAAGTATACGGTGATCTAGAAAGTATCTAGTTAAACTTGTATACTTTCTCGTCATCAAAAATTTATTAGTTAATTACTATTTGGAGTCCTCATGGCACGCGTAACTGTTCAAGACGCTGTTGAAAAAGTTGGCAACCGTTTCGACCTAGTTCTTATTGCGGCTCGCCGCGCACGTCAAATGCAAACTGGCGGTAAAGATTCACTAGTGCCTGAAGAAAACGATAAGCCAACGGTTATCGCTCTTCGCGAAATCGAAGAAGGTCTTATCACTAAAGACGTACTAGATGCTCGTGAACGTCAAGAGCAACAAGAGCAAGAAGCGGCTGAACTTGCAGCAGTAAGCAGCATCGCTCACACTCGTTAGCTCATATTCGCAAAAAGCGTCATTCGAACTAATTAACCTTCCGGGCCTTTAATTTGTATCTATTCGATAGCCTCAAAGACGTTGCCCAAGAATACCTAACAGAGCCTCAAATTGAGGCTCTGCGTCAATCTTATGTGGTAGCGAGAGACGCCCATGAAGGGCAAACCCGCTCAAGCGGTGAACCATACATTATCCACCCTGTAGCTGTTTCAAGAATCCTGGCAGAAATGCGTCTGGATATCGAAACCCTGCAAGCTGCTCTGCTTCATGATGTCATCGAAGACTGTGATGTCACTAAAGAAGATCTAGAGGAAAAATTTGGCAATACCGTTGCTGAATTGGTTGATGGTGTATCTAAGCTGGATAAGCTTAAATTTCGTGATCGCAAAGAAGCGCAAGCAGAGAACTTCCGCAAGATGGTTCTCGCCATGGTGCAAGACATCCGCGTTATCTTGATCAAATTAGCTGACCGGACTCACAACATGCGCACGCTTGGGGCACTTCGTCCTGACAAAAAGCGTCGTATTGCTCGTGAAACCCTAGAGATTTATTCTCCACTAGCTCACCGTCTTGGTATTCATAACATCAAGACCGAACTAGAAGAGCTGGGCTTTGAAGCCCTCTATCCTAACCGTTATCGCGTACTTAAAAACGTAGTGAAAGCTGCGCGTGGTAACCGTAAGGAAATGATCCAACGTATCCATAGCGAAATTGAAGGCCGCCTTGAAGAGGTCGGTTTGCCTGCTCGCGTACTTGGTCGTGAAAAAAACCTGTTCTCCATCTACAACAAGATGAAAACTAAAGAGCAGCGCTTCCACACCATTATGGACATCTACGCTTTCCGCGTCGTGGTTGATACCCCAGATACTTGTTATCGCGTACTTGGTCAGGCTCACAGCCTGTACAAGCCTCGCCCTGGCCGCATGAAAGATTACATTGCGGTACCAAAAGCCAACGGCTACCAATCTCTGCACACGTCAATGATCGGCCCTCACGGGGTGCCAGTTGAAGTTCAGATCCGTACTGAAGATATGGATCAAATGGCAGACAAAGGTGTCGCAGCGCACTGGTCTTACAAAGGCAACGGCTCACGCAGCAGTAATGGCACAACCGCACAGGTTAAAGCACAACGTTGGATGCAGAGCTTACTTGAGCTGCAACAAAGCGCGGGTAACTCATTCGAATTCATTGAAAACGTTAAGTCTGATCTGTTCCCTGATGAGATCTTTGTGTTCACGCCGAAAGGTCGCATTGTCGAACTTCCTGCGGGCGCAACAGCGGTCGATTTTGCTTACGCGGTACATACCGATGTCGGCAACATGTGTGTAGGTGCTCGTGTAGACATGAACCCTTACCCACTGAGCAAATCGCTGAAGAATGGCCAAACCATTGAGATCATCAGTGCTCCGGGCGCACGCCCGAACGCAGCATGGCTCAACTACGTGGTGACATCGCGTGCACGTACTAAGATCCGTCAGGTTCTGAAAACGATGCGTCGTGAAGAGTCGATCACGCTAGGCCGTCGTCTACTGAATCATGCACTTGGCGAACACTCTATTGGCGATATCGGCCAAGAGAATATCGACCACGTATTGTCTGATCTTCGCCTAGACAATGTTGAAGACTTACTGGCATCGATTGGTCTTGGTGAGCTGATGAGTATCGTTATTGCTCGTCGTCTACTGGGTGATGCTGACGAACTGACTGAAGTGGAAAACAACAGCGACACACCAAGGAAGAAATTGGCTATCCGTGGTGCTGAAGGTCTACTACTGACGTTCGCTAACTGTTGTCACCCAATTCCAGATGATCACATCATTGCCCATGTATCGCCAGGTCGTGGCCTTGTGGTTCACCGTGAAACGTGTCCAAACGTTCGTGGTTACCAGAAAGAACCAGACAAATACATGGCGGTTGAATGGTCTGACGATTACGACCAAGAGTTCACTGCTGAACTTCAGGTTGATCTGCAGAATCACCAAGGTGCACTGGCTGAGTTAACTAACGTTATCTCGAAAACAGGCTCGAACATTCACGGTATTTCAACTGAAGAACGTGATGGACGCCTGTACACAGTGACTATCTTGCTGACCACCAAAGATCGTGTTCATCTTGCAAGTATTATGAAAAAGCTACGTGTGATGCCACACGCGCTGAAAGTAAGACGTCGTAAGAACTAACGTTTAAACTTGATAATAGTTTTGCCAAGAATTTAAATCCCCTTAATGCTTTATCGCTTAAGGGGATTTTTATAACCGTAATCCTAGTATTTACCGCGCTCCCTCCCATTCCTGCCTGTACAAAAATCCAGTAAAATGCTTGAATAGATCATCTCTCTTACGTTTATGAGCCTTGTTATGTCACAGCTTTTATCTGCTATCCCTCTCAACTCTTTATCTGGAGTCGGCGCTAAAGTCGCAGAGAAACTAGAGAAGGTTGGGCTTAACAATGTACAAGACCTGCTATTTCACCTGCCTTTGCGCTACGAAGATCGAACGCGTATCTATCCAATCGTAAAACTGCATGCTGGTTTATGGGCAGCAGTGCAAGGCAAGGTAATGCACGTCGATACCATTTTCGGTAAACGTAAGATGCTCGCAGTAAAGATCAGTGATGGTAATGGCACTATTACACTGCGTTTTTTCAACTTCACTGCAGGCATGAAGAATAACTTTGCCGAAGGCAAACAAGTGCATGCTTATGGTGAGATCAAGCGCGGTAATATGGGGCTTGAGATCGTCCACCCTGACTACAAATTCTTTGCGCCGAGGCAACAGCCAGACGTTGAAGCCAATCTGACTCCGGTGTACCCAACCACCGAAGGGCTAAGACAAGTCACGCTGCGTAATCTTACCGATCAAGCCTTAGAGCTAATCGACAAGGCCGCAGTTAACGAGCTTCTCCCATCAGGTTTATACGACCACCAAATTACCCTCGCACAAGCACTGCATACCATTCACAGGCCGCCCCCGGGCATTGACCTAGAGCTGTTTGATGAAGGCAAGCACCCTGCGCAACTGCGCCTAATTATGGAAGAGTTACTGGCTCAAAACCTGTCTATGTTGTCTGTTCGTAGCAAAGGGCAGCAAGACAAGGCAATGCCTTTTCCTCCAGTAAACACCCTTAAAGATAAGCTACTGGCTCAGCTGCCGTTTTCACCAACCAATGCCCAAGCACGAGTGACCAAAGAGATCGAAGCTGACTTGGAAAAGCCGCATCCTATGATGCGTTTAGTGCAAGGTGATGTGGGCTCTGGTAAAACCTTAGTCGCTGCACTGGCGGCGGTTCGCGCATTGGAACACGGTCAACAAGTAGCACTTATGGCACCCACTGAACTACTCGCAGAACAACACGCGATTAACTTTGCCAACTGGTTTGAGGCAATGGGTATTCAAGTTGGATGGCTAGCAGGTAAGCTCAAAGGCAAAGCTCGTGAAACTGAACTAACACGTATTGCCAGTGGCGAAGCGCAAATGGTGGTCGGTACTCATGCCCTGTTCCAAGAGCATGTCGAGTTCAAAAACCTTGGTTTAGTGATCATTGATGAGCAACACCGATTTGGTGTCCACCAGCGATTAGAGCTACGTGAGAAAGGCGCAAAGCAAGGCTACTACCCACATCAGTTGGTCATGACCGCTACCCCAATCCCACGAACGTTAGCAATGACGGCCTATGCCGACCTCGAAACTTCGATTATTGATGAACTGCCACCGGGACGAACCCCAATTCAAACCGTGGCAATTCCTGATACCAAGCGCGATGATATTGTCGAACGGGTGCGTAATGCGTGTCTCAATGAAGGCAAACAAGCCTACTGGGTATGTACGCTAATTGATGAATCCGAAGTATTAGAAGCGCAAGCCGCGGCCGACACTGCAGAAGAGCTGCAACGCAAACTACCAGATGTAAAAATTGGCTTGGTGCACGGCCGAATGAAACCCGCCGAGAAACAGGCGGTGATGAGAGAGTTCAAAGAGAACAAGCTGCATCTATTGGTTGCGACAACCGTGATTGAAGTGGGCGTGGATGTTCCGAATTCGAGCTTAATGATCATCGAGAACCCAGAACGTCTTGGCCTAGCGCAACTGCACCAACTGCGTGGCCGTGTCGGCCGAGGTTCGGTCGCAAGTCATTGTGTATTGTTGTATCACTCTCCGCTGTCTAAAACCGCTCAGAAACGCCTAGGTGTGCTACGTGAAAGTAACGATGGCTTTGTGATTGCACAGCGCGACTTAGAAATCCGTGGCCCCGGTGAATTGCTCGGTACCAAACAAACTGGCTTGGCTGATTTCAAGATCGCCGATCTAATTCGTGACCAACGTTTGATACCTGAAGTGCAGCGTATTGCGCGTCATATTCACGATAGCTACCCAGACAATGCTAAGGCGATCATCAACCGTTGGTTGGGTGAACGCGATGTTTACTCTAAGGCGTAGTTAACACTAAGGCATAGTTAACACTGAGACCGTATTCAAACGTAAAAAAGGCTTCCTCAAGGAAGCCTTTTTAGTGTGCGTTACTTTCATCAAGCAAGAGCGAGATTCCCTATTCGCTCGTTCCTCACGATAGGGAATGACGATCAAAGTAAACTTTCATCATCAAAGTCCATGGTTAGCAATTCGTCATCCTCGGAGAGGGAAGAATGACCGAGTCGGGGATCTCTTAACCGTTCCCCGAACCGAACTTATCGTCATCAAACGGACCGATGATAACTAGGGCTTAACCGGGAAACTGATCTGCGCTTTTAAGCCACCTTCACTGCGGTTATTGACCACAACAGCACCTTGATGCTGGCTAACGATACGTTTCACAATTGCTAAGCCCAAGCCCGTTCCTTCGCTACCACGAGCCGTGTCACCACGCGTGAAAGGTTCAAACAGCTTTCCGATCTGGTCTTGTGGAATACCCGGCCCGTTATCTTCTACCGTCACCCAAGCAAGCTTGTTATCCGCCGTCATACCAGTTGATACCTTGACCCAACCATTACCGTAACGCAGCGCATTCACCACCAAGTTGCTCACAGCACGCTTCATCGCGATCGGATTACCTAGCGCTGGCTTCATCGATTCTGGAATATCGGTTTCAATCTGAACCTCGTAGCCACCCTCAGAGCTCGATACCTCACGAGCAATATCATCGACAAACACCGCTTGGAATGAATCTCGGTCGACAGGCTTTAGGTAATCCATGAACTGACTGATGATCTCGTTACACTCTTCGGTATCACTGATGATGCCTTCCGCCAAATAGCTGTCTTCTGGCGACATCATCTCGGTTGCTAAGCGAATACGCGTTAACGGAGTACGTAAATCATGGCTGATACCCGCCATCAACAAGGCGCGGTCTTCTTCTAGCTCTTGGATGCCTTTCGACATCTGGTTAAAGGCTCGAGTTACCGAGCGAATCTCTTGTGCGCCTTGAACTGGCAATGGCGGTGGAATATCACCTCGCCCGACACCTTGCGCCGCTTTCTCTAGCGCGATCAACGGACGGTTTTGCAATCGGATAAACAGCCAACCACCTGCGACAATCAACAGCGCCATGATCAGACTGTTACGAAACAGTGGTGCAAAATCCTCTTCTTGCAGCTCTGATAACGGAATACGAATTAAAGAGTTGGGTAACTGCGCAATGTCCATCCAAAGCACATAGCTCTCTTTACCCAAGATCAGCCGCACTTCAGTTTCAGAACCCAGCTCCTTGGTCATCTCCTCACTCATCAGGTCGATTGCGACTGCATGGTAATACTCACCCGCCGCTTCGCTGCCCTTGGCGTGAACGGTTACCCCGAGCTGTTCAAGCACACGCTGACGCAATGGCGCATCGATCTCGATATCACTGCCTTGGTCCAATACCAGGTTTAGCTCGTGAGCCAAAATCTTATTAAACTGCTGCAAACTTGGCATCAACGCATAGTTAAACACCGCGTAATAAGAAAAAATTTGGCTAGCGACCAATAGCGTTAAGAAAAGCACTATCGACTGAGTAAAGGAGCTACGTATACGCATGGGGTACCCGAGATGTAGAAAGATAAAGAAAGTGTTATATGACTATAACTCTAAACCATTGTGCTGAATAGAAAACGGGCCATCGCATATTAATGAGATGACCCGTAAGATTCACAGAATCGATAAAGCTACTGTAGAGCTTATTAAGCTGAATTACACAGCTTTGCCATCTGGAACGAATACATAACCCAAGCCCCACACCGTTTGGATGTAGCGAGGTTTGCTTGGATCTTCTTCAACTAGACGACGCAGACGTGAAATCTGAACATCGATAGAACGTTCCATTGCTGAATACTCACGGCCACGAGCCATGTTCATCAGCTTATCGCGAGACATTGGCTCACGAGCATTCGTTACCAAGGACTTAAGAACCGCAAATTCACCCGAAGTAAGCGGCATTGGCTCTTCACCGCGGAACATTTCGCGAGTACCTAGGTTCAAACGGAATTCACCAAATTCAACCACAGACTCTTCTGTACTTGGTGCGCCCGGCGCTTCAATGACTTGGCGACGCAGTACCGCTTTAATACGAGCAAGCAGTTCACGTGGGTTAAATGGTTTTGGCAGGTAATCATCAGCACCCACTTCCAAGCCCACAATGCGATCCACTTCATCACCCTTTGCTGTAAGCATCAGGATTGGTAGCGAGTTGTTTGCGTTTCGTAGACGACGACAGATCGATAGACCATCTTCGCCCGGCAACATTAAATCCAATACCATCAAGTGAAAATTTTCACGGGTTAACAGGCGGTCCATCTGCTCACTGTTTGCCACGCTACGCACTTGAAAGCCCTGCTCTGACAGATAGCGCTCTAACAGTGCACGTAAACGAGCATCGTCATCGACCACTAAAATTTTGTAGTTTTCTTGCATGTAATGGTTCCACCTATTAAAGCTTAAACCTAAGGTTAAGCATTCTTGGTAAATTGTATATTGGTATAAGACATTAAAAATGTAACATTATTGGAGAAAAAGTCGCCTAAATAATTGTTAACGTATGTTGCCTTTCTATATATTCTATCTTAGATCATCATTTCATTAAGTCAGATTTATGAAAACCAAACTTATTACTCGAGAAGGTTATAACAAGCTCAAAGCAGAACATGACCACTTATGGCACGAGAAACGCCCTGAAATTACTAAGATAGTCACTTGGGCGGCAAGCCTTGGAGATCGCTCAGAAAACGCAGATTACACCTTCAATAAGCGTCTACTTCGTCAGATCGATCGCCGAGTGCGTTTTTTAAGAAAGTTCCTACCTGATGTCACGATCGTGGATTACTCGCCACAACAAGAAGGTAAGGTATTTTTCGGTGCTTGGGTCGAAATTGAGAATGATGATGGGGAAATTAAGAAGTTTCGAATTGTCGGCCCAGAAGAGATCTACGGCGATGCTAAAGGCTATATCTCTATCGACTCACCAATGGCTAGAGCTCTGCTCAAGAAAGAAGTAGATGACGAGTTTACGGTAAAAACACCGGAAGGCGACAAAGAGTGGTTCATTAACTCGATTCGCTACGCAGACAACGAATAACCAAACTTAATAAACACTTAGCGATAAACTGAGTGTTCAGCAAACCCAAACTCCAGATAAAAGAAAACCCCGCAAGGCTTTCGCCTAGCGGGGTTAAGTCTCTATCGCAGCAATCCGGCTACTGTTTATCTCTTCGAGATAAGGTGCTCCCTGCATCTTTCCTTGATAGTGGCTAAATCCTTTAACCAATTTCCTTTTTGTTCATCGCCATCCTAGCGGTGTCCATTCTAGCCTGTCATCCTGACTGGCGAATCTCATCCAGAGATTATCACTTCCTTGCTGACCACTCATCCTAAGTAATCAAATCTTCATCCTGAAGATACCTAGTCCATTAGGCTTTTTCCTGTTCCTGCCAACTCCCTGTCGACAAGTTAAATATTACGGCAAATGGCCGTGTTTCCTAGATAGTCTTAAAAAACATTTCAGGTGAGAAATACGCCCACAAACACACAATCAAATAAAATCAGCAACTTAGTGTAACATCAAGACGATTTCATCGGTCTAAAGCGACTTAGTCTCACATCACTTGTAAGAGATCTCGCACAAAGCGGGTATCACAAACGGAAATTCGACTTCTGACAGGATAATTACACAGCCAAAGCTAGAAAAAGCGTACGCTCACCCCCATGTATTTGTCATGATATTAAATAAGAGATTCATCGGATGAGCCAAGCTATCTGTCGACTGATCGCTGAAGAACTGAATGTCCGTTCTGAGCAAGTCACTGCCGCAGTAAACCTAATTGACGACGGTAACACCGTTCCCTTTATTGCCCGCTACCGTAAAGAAGTTACGGGTGGCTTAGACGATACCCAACTACGTAACCTTGATAGCCGCCTTTCATACCTTCGCGAGCTAGACGATCGTCGCCAAACAATTCTTAAGTCGATTCAAGACCAAGGAAAACTCACGCCAGAACTCGAGCGTGATATAACTCAGGCTGACAGCAAGACTCGCTTAGAAGATTTATACCTGCCATACAAACCAAAGCGTCGCACTAAAGGTCAAATTGCTATCGAAGCAGGCTTAGAACCACTTGCCGACACACTGTGGAATGAACCACAGCACGATCCAGAAACGGAAGCGGCGAACTTCATCAGCAACGATAAAGGCATTGCCGATACCAAAGCTGCTCTCGATGGTGCTCGTGCGATCATCATGGAACGCATTGCGGAAGACGCAAACCTACTAGAAAAGATTCGCCAACACCTAACACGCAACTCAGAGCTAGTCGCTCGTGTAGTGACAGGTAAAGAGCAAGAAGGCGAGAAGTTCAAAGACTACTTCGAGCACAACGAAACACTCAGCAAAGTGCCGTCTCACCGTGCTCTTGCAATGCTACGAGGCCGTAATGAAGGCTTCTTAACACTGGCAATGAACGCAGACCCAGAGCAAGAAGAAGGTGTACGTGGTTCATACTGTGAGAACATTATCTCTGATCACTACGGCATTACCCTAAGCAGCGCACCTGCGGATGCTTGGCGTAAGCAAGTGATTAGCTGGGCATGGCGCATCAAGGTTTCTATGCACATGGAAACTGAATTGATGGGCGCAATGAAAGAGCGTGCAGAGATCGAAGCGATTGAAGTATTCGCAACCAACCTAAAAGACCTACTCATGGCAGCGCCAGCTGGTCCTCGAGCAACCTTAGGCTTGGACCCAGGTTTACGTACCGGTTCGAAAATCGCTGTCGTGGATTCAACCGGTAAGGTTTTGGCAACAGAAACTATTTACCCTCACCCACCTCAAAAGCAATACGACAAATCGGCACACGTGGTTGAGCAGATGGTTCGTCAATTCAATGTTGATTTGATTGCGATTGGTAACGGTACGGCTTCACGCGAAACCGACAGCTTTGTGGCTGACGTAATTAAACGCGGCAACCTAAAAGCGCAAAAGATCATTGTTAGCGAAGCGGGCGCATCGGTGTATTCCGCGTCTGAACTAGCTGCAAAAGAGTTCCCGAACATGGATGTATCAATTCGTGGTGCGGTGTCTATTGCTCGTCGTCTGCAAGATCCACTGGCAGAGCTAGTGAAGATTGACCCTAAATCGATCGGTGTGGGCCAATACCAACACGATGTGAGCCAAACTATGCTCGCTAAGCGCCTAGATGCGATTGTCGAAGACTGTGTAAACGCCGTAGGCGTTGATGTGAATACAGCGTCTGCCGCGCTACTTACTCGCGTAGCCGGCCTTTCTAGCACCATCGCTCAGAACATCGTGGATTTCCGTGATGAGAATGGTCGCTTCGAAGCACGTACTACGCTAAAGAAAGTCGCTCGCTTAGGGCCAAAAGCCTTTGAACAGTGTGCTGGTTTCCTACGTATTATGGATGGTAAGAACCCGTTAGATGCATCATCGGTTCACCCAGAAGCTTACCCAGTAGTGAAAACCATTGCCGAGAAAAACCACAAAGACATCAAATCTCTGGTAGGTAACACCGACTTCTTACGTGGTTTGCACGCGGTTGATTACACCAATGAAAACTTTGGTGTTCCAACGGTCACCGACATCATCAAGGAGCTGGATAAGCCGGGACGCGACCCTCGCCCTGAGTTCAAGACTGCAACCTTCGCAGATGGCGTAAACAGCGTTTCAGACCTAGAACCAGGCATGATTCTAGAAGGTGTGGTATCGAACGTGGCTAACTTTGGTGCCTTCGTTGATATTGGTGTTCACCAAGATGGCTTAGTGCATATTTCAGCGCTCACCGATCGCTTTGTCTCTGACCCACGTGAAGTGGTTAAAGCGGGCGACATCGTGAAAGTGAAGGTGATGGAAGTGGATGTTCAGCGTAAACGTATTGCACTAAGCATGCGTATGAAGGACGAGCCGGGACAAGACAACCGTGCTCAACGTTCAAGTGCACCTCGCACACAAAACCGCTCGAATCAAAACTCGCAAGGTGGCCAACGCCGTCGTGAAGAGCCGCAACAAAACGCTGCAATGGGTGGAGCATTCGCTGCCGCTTTTGCTAAAGCGAAAAAGTAATCCATTAGCTCATCTAAAAAGCTGATGTGCTTAAAACAGAAAACCTGCATCCCTTAGGGTATGCAGGTTTTTTATTATGTGTTCAAAAAAGACATCGAAGCTTGGTTGTATTCTTCGTGTTTATACTCAAAATAATTGGAGTTGCAGCTAGGCAACCTTTTCCCTACAAAGGAATGAAGTTCAGCCCTATGAGCATAGGGGTTCTATGTGATTAGGGTGAACTTACGCAGTTAACAACGCTGCAGCTTCAAGTATGAAGAGTATAATTATAATACGACCAACATCTCTGACGGAGCATGAGGCGCAACAGCATGACCATAATGATATTTTATGACCTTACGTCGTTTCTCCATCTGTCCTTCCTGAATCGCCGCATCTAAAACATGCTTTGGCAGGCGGAAACGCATGGTATAGCCTTTGCCTTGATCAGCACTGTATGTTTTCAGTGCCAATAAGCTGAACAGCCTATCAAAAGGGTCTTGTGGCTCTTCTTGGCTAACCGAATTGGCCTCTGACTCGTTCTCCATTTCATAACCTGGATGGTCTGAAGGATCCCAAGCCGACTGCTGCCTTCGTTTATCGTCTGATTTTACCTTACGCTCTGCATTGGTTCTCGCCAATGCTACTGCGGGAGCAATAGGTTCTCGGACTCTATTATCACGCGCAACTTGCTCTGTTTGCACATTAACGGACGGGGCGATTAGTGGCACACTCACTGCAGTTGCAGGTGACACAATCATCGCGAACTCTCCTCAAGAATCGCCCATCAATATTGCCATAACACTGTTGTACCGAGAACGCACAACAGGCATAGCCCAACTTAGCGCAATCAGCTCTGGAGAGAGTTAGGTCTGAGTATCATGCAACACGTTGGTGTTATACCAATCGTAGTAAATAACTGATCATCCTAGCTTGTTAAAATGCTCGATAACGGCGTTAAATTTTTTGATTGTAGAATAACTACTTATCGAAACTACTTGTCAAAAAAAAGCTGCCTTGTTCTCAAGCCTTTTACCTACGCTATTTTTGAACACTTACTTACTGTGATTGGTATTAGCTTATATATCGACCAAGCCGGATATATATTTAGCAATTATTTTTGTGCGAAGCTGACAAGCTCACTGCAAAAGGCATCCGCTTCGGTCATAAACGGTGCATGCGAAGACTGGGTAAATATGTATTGCTCGGTATGAGGCAAGGCTGTGCCTAAGTCTTTCGCAACCTTGATTGGCACCAATCCATCTAATCGACCATACAAGCGTAGCATTGGTACTGAAATCTCAGGCAGTTGTTCACGCAGATCGACATCCGACAGCATCTTTAATCCTGCCAATAATGAGTCAGGGTTCGGCAACGGGCGAGACAGCACCGCTTGCTTGAGTTGTTTTACATCTTGCCTTGCTGAAGGGCTGCCCATGGCTTGCAATGCCATAAAGCGTTCGATGGTGGTTTGGAAATCTTCAACCAGTTGCTCGGTGAATGCGCTTAATACGTTGGGCTGAATGCCTCGCCATAACACGGGCTCTTTTGCAGCGGCGAATTTGGGAGAACTGGCGACAGTCACCAGCTTGCTCACGTAATCTGAGTGATGGAGAGCCATGTGCGTTGCGACCAAGCCTCCAAGTGACCAACCCACCCAAATCGCTTGCTTTGGTGCTTCGGCCAAAAGCTGCTGAGCAATCTCTTCAAGATCTTGAGCGTGGCAGTGCGCGCTGTGTCCATACCCTGGTAAATCGACAACATGCACTCGAAAATCAGCTTGTAATGCATTAACGGTTTGTTGCCATACCGCACCGTTCATTCCCCAGCCGTGAACCAGTACTAAATCAGGCCCTTGCCCAGAAACATGCCAATATAACGCGTCACTCATTCTCAATATTCCCTACTTTTTCCATCAGCGATAATCCGCGCTTTTCAGTATGGTGAGCAAAAGGAACACCATAACCCAAAAGCATCACGAGCTATGTTATCCGATTGGCTACAAAAACACACACCACGTCTGGTCACACCTCAATGCCACCTGTGCAAACTTGATAAACTGCCCAGTGATACACATCCTCGATGGTGCAATTCTTGTCTCAAACTCTTTCAGCCAGTACCACGCTGCCAACGATGTGGTTTAAAAACACTGCTCACAGTAGAGCAGTGCGGACAGTGCTTATCTCAACCTCCACCTTGGCATCGCCTCTACTGTGTCGGCGATTACACCTTCCCTACAGCAGGTTACATTCAGCAAATGAAGTACGCTGATAAGTTTTGGTTTGCACGTGATCTATCTAAGCTATTGGCATCACGTATCGAATATCCTGCTCCGCTGATCACCAGCGTGCCGCTGCATTGGCGTCGATATACTCATCGCGGCTTTAATCAAAGTAAGCTGCTAGCCGACTACACGGCTCAAGAGCTTGGCGTTGAAAGTGATGTGCTCTTTCGTCGAATTCGCTCAACGGCTTCCCAGCAGGGGCTGACTAAATCCGCACGATTACACAATCTAAAGAGCGCTTTTGCGCTGCGAAAACAAGACGTTCAAGGAACTATCCCCTCTCACGTCGCGATAATTGATGATGTTGTAACCACCGGCAGTACTGTGTATCAATTATGCCAATTACTACTTGAAGTGGACGTTAAAAGGATTGATATTTACTGCATCTGCCGCACTCCTGAGCCCTCTGGATAAAAGCTGTGAATCACTACTTGTACAGCAATCCAACAAAAAAGGGCTGAATTACAAATCTGACAGGAGTAGAATGGCGCTAATAACCTACAAATCTACTCAGGTATTCGTCGTGTCAAATATTACTATTACAGAAACAGCTCAAACTCATTTTGCCAATCTGCTGTCACAGCAGCCTGAAGGTACAAACATTCGTGTGTTCGTGGTAAACCCGGGTACACAAAACGCAGAGTGTGGTGTTTCTTACTGCCCAACAGATGCTATCGAAGCGTCTGACACAGAGCTTAAATTCGAAGCTTTCTCTGCATACGTAGATGAGCTAAGCCTACCGTTCCTAGATGAAGCTGAAATTGACTTCGTTACTGACAAAATGGGCTCTCAGCTAACGCTTAAAGCACCAAACGCTAAGATGCGTAAAGTCGCAGACGATGCACCACTTCTAGAACGTGTTGAATACGCAATTCAAACACAAGTTAACCCACAACTTGCTGGTCACGGCGGTCACGTTAGCTTGGTAGAAATCACTGAAGACGGCGCAGCTATTGTAGCATTCGGTGGTGGTTGTAACGGTTGTTCTATGGTTGATGTAACGCTAAAAGAAGGCATCGAGAAAGAACTTCTTCAACAGTTTGAAGGTGAACTGACTGCTGTTCGTGATGCAACTGAGCACGATCGTGGTGAGCACTCTTACTACTAATCACTGATTTAGTGTTAGTTGTTATTTGAAAGGTTGATGCGCAAGCATCAACCTTTTTTGTTATGTGGATAAGCAAGTTAGGACTATCGCGTTCTCTCTATACTCTTTTGCTATACAACCATATTTTCACCTCGTTACCATCTTAAGTAAGGTATTCAAGTGATCGTAATCGATTCCTGCTTCAATAATTTTCGGATATGAAAACTCGGATCTAGGAACTCAAGGTCATTTCCCCTATATTAGAATGACTTTATAAGAAAGAATTCCAATGAGCTAAGGAGCGAGCGCAATGACGAAAAGGACCAAGCCAGAGATTTTGGCTAAACAAACTGTCGCTCAATCAAGACTATTCTCTATCGAGTCTCTCGACTTACGCTTTTCAAACGGCGAAGAGCGCACTTACGAACGCATGAAGCCCAGCGGGCGCAACGCAGTGATGATGGTTCCTATTACTGAGCAAGGCGATATTCTACTAGTACGTGAATATGCAGCGGGAACTGAACGCTACGAACTTGGCTTTCCAAAAGGGCTGATTGATCCAGGTGAGCAGCCAAACGAAGCCGCCGTTCGCGAACTCAAAGAAGAGATAGGCTTCGGTGCCAACAAGCTTACTCCGCTGAAGGAAGTGATCCTTGCACCCTCTTACTTCTCTAGCAAAATGACGCTGTTTATTGCAGAAGACCTCTACCCAGAAAAGCTAGAAGGTGATGAGCCAGAGCCTCTCGATATTGTGCGCTGGCCACTTGCTCAAGCCGAAGAACTGTTAACACATCTCGATTTCTGTGAGGCTCGGAGTATTACAGCCCTGCTTTTAAGCCTTCGTGTATTAAACAATAACTAGAACATTCAGGCTCGCTCTAAGAGTAAGAGAACATTTATGCCAATAACAAAAGATTTGTCTCACCTCCTACCCTCTGTCATTGAGATTGCTCGCTCTGCTGGTCAACTCATCTTAGAGATCTACGAGAAAAAGGATTACGAAGAGTTCATTAAGAGTGATGACACTCCAGTAACCAGTGCCGATCTTGCAGCACATAAGCTGATATTAAAAAAACTCAGTGAATTGACGCCTGATATTCCCGTATTATCCGAAGAAGACGCCGACATCAGCCTAGAGCAACGCTCTCAATGGGATCGCTACTGGTTAGTTGACCCACTGGACGGCACCCAGGAGTTCATCGCACGAAGTGGTGATTTCGCGACAATTATCGCCCTAATCGAGCATAACAAGCCAGTGATGGGCGTGGTATACGCACCCGTTTCAGGTGTGAGCTATTACGCTTACAGTGGCAAAGGCGCTTGGAAGATCCCAGACCTTAATGACAGCGTGAAAATCAAAACGCATCGTCACGAGCTGCCAAACCAGTCAATCGCCATGGCGATCAGCCGTCGCCAGGACATCAATCGCATCACTAGCCGTATGAGCTCAGCATGGAATTATGATTTGGTTCCTCTAGGCTCAGCAGCGCTTAAGGCCTGTTTAGTCGCAGAAGGCGCTGTGGATTGTTATCTGCGCCTTGGACCAACCGGAGAGTGGGATACCGCCGCAACGCAGTGCATTGTTGAAGAAGCTGGCGGACGTATCTTAAGTACTCAACTAGAACCGCTTTCGTACAATGAAAGAGAAACGCTAGAAAACCCGAACTTCATTGTACTCGGTGATGCAGATTTACCGTGGGTAGAAATTTTGCAAGGCAAAGACTAGGCGAGTTTGCTCCCTTTAACTGTCAGATATCCTCTAGATTCTCAGAACAAACAAAACGGGCACCTCAGTGAGGTGCCCGTTTTTTATATCTCGTAATTTAGTGACCCTTAGCCGTTTAGCTAAAAACGACCTTGATAAGTAAACTGGTACTTACCTTGGCTATCAGGATTACCCAACCATTTAAGCTGATTTTGCATCGTTGGCGGGAATTCAACACCCGGTTTAAACCACGCTGCAGATGTGTAGCGCTGGTTAGATGTTAGACTCGCTGAGAACTCACTGTCTACTTGAGTGCTCTTCTGAACGCCTTTGGCTGCAATTGTACTGTCTTCACAGGTTATGTCCGCAATCACAGGACCAAGGTCTAACGAACCAACAGGTGAATCGACTGCAGCACCAGACCAAGCCACAGTACCTTCACCAGACTGACACCAAGGTTGAGCATGAACCGCATGCTTGATCGTCAGCTCAACCTGTCCACCAATTGAAACCGGGACTGGAATGGCTGGAGCATATTTCATCACGTTAGCAGCGGGCATTGATGCGACTAAGTTTTCCGCATACGCACCACTCATGCTGTACCCAACACGCCCTTTTCCTGACAAGTTCATGTCGCTATTACGACCAAAACGAACCGCTAATTCAGCTTTGGCTTGGAAGAGTTTAGAGAACTGAAAGTCCCACTGTACTGAACCGTAATTAACACGCTGCCAGGCGATATTATTGGCGCTGCCCTGCCAAACCGTTCCTTCAACACCTTCAATATTCAAGCCACGCACAGCCGGTGCATGTTTGAGTACAAAAGAGGCCGGTAGATGCAGCAACAGACTAACCGAGAAAAAGACAATAAAGATGCCGCCAAAAAGTAAACCTAACTTCAAAGATAAACCGCGTTTCACATTAACCTCGTTTAAACTGTAGTCGGTTGACCTCAATAACCCCTGGGTTATCGGAGCGATCAATGTCCATAAACTCAACTTCGACACCCTGCTTCTCTTTCAAGTATGTCAGCCAATCTAAGAACTGATTAAAAGGCACAGGTTTCACCCAGACTTGCAGCATCTCGCCACGTGGTTGCACACGTATTAGCTCGATATTAAAGCGACGCATAGAAGCAGGCACAGATTGATTCAGAGGCTGGCTCGCACTGATGCCACCACTGCCTCGCAACTCAACCACTTCATTGGCTTTATTGGTTACCCAAGCTAGAAGTTGCTTCTCACTTTGAATACGGCTCTGCGCAAGTTCAGCTCGCTGACTGAGTGGCTGGATTAGCCCCCAATAAACGACACCGACCACCAATAAAATTGAGCAACCAATCACTAATCGTTGCTCTCTTTGACTTATTGAAGTCCACCACGCTTGGAGTGGCTCAATCATATTTCTCATCACTGATCTCCTTACGCAGGTTATTGATGGGGTTTAAGAGTAAAGCTGCCAAATACGGCATCACCATTACGATTCAATGGCCCTTGCTCAACGGTAAACTTCTCTTCAAGTTTCACTCGCGCAGTCTCGAAATATTGGAAGTCAGTACTTTTCGCTTCCAATCTCACCTCTGAGCGGTTGCCGTCGTAGCGAATACTATTCACTTCGATGGCTTTCACTTGTCCTAAAGTTTCTGGCAGTAACGCTAGCCATCCAAGTAAGGAATCACCATCACCCGAGCCACCATACTTCTTAGCTTCGTCGTTCATCTGGCGCTTAAGGTAGCTGACCGTCGGAATACGTTGCTTGCCCGGAAGTACGCTTCTAAAAATACGTTCACTCTCCGTTCGGTACGCTTCGGCTTGTGCTTCGTACTGCTGAACCTTTAAGACTTGCTGAGTGACGATCACCGCCACCAGCAAACAAGCTGCGATCGCTACTTTTTGCCATACACGCCAGTACTTACTGAATGAAGATTTGGTTTTAAAGGTGCCAGTCAGTAAGTTTACGCCACTTGTAATGGCTTGTTGGCTCAGTAAAGACATCACCAGTTCAGCAGGCTTTGCTTGCCAATTCGCGCCGCTTTGCTGTTGAACGTCTTCGTTCGGCATCGCGGTGTAGCTGAAGATAGTCGTCGCTTGCTCTTCGTCATCTAAGGCAACCCAATCGCTTTGTAAGAACATCGCTAGCCACGCCTCATTGATCGACACTGCTTGATAGTTGCTTTGACGCAATAACCAATGTTGGTCGATCTGCAGCGCACTGATGCCCTGATCTTCTAAAGGCAACGCTAAGGTATCAGGCAATACTTTACGAAAGATAATGTTCGCTTCGCGGAAAGTATCCAGCGCCTGCTTAAGCCAATCACGTTCCACACCACACACTGTCGCGTGCGTTGCGTCTTTCTCTAAAATAGTCAGGTGTAAGTCTTCGATATCTTGTGCGACTTCGTCTTCTAATAAAAACGGCAGCATAGAATCGAACTGGCGAGCAGCACCTTTCGGGATCTCAACACGCTTAATTAAGCATTCATTTCCCGGCAATAAAGCGATACAGCTACGCTTTTCAGCGTAAGGCGTTAACTCATCCAGCTGCTCCCAGCTAGACAGTTCGCCACTTGCTATCACTTCTTGTTGGCTTGTCGACCAAACTAACCACTGCACAGGGCTTTGTGGTTCGCTACTCAGTCGAACGGTCAGAAACTCGCTCACTGATTCCTCCAAAACGACGGCGTACTACCGTCACTGTTTCTCGATTACTACTATAGAAAAGCGTCCGTATACGTACACGTGACTGCTCAACTAATACCTCTGCATCTAGCTCAAAATAGGCGCTATCTACAGTTAAATATGCTTTCGCTTTTTTGCTGACTTCGGCACTCACACCCACAATAGCAGGCTCAGCCATAAACGCATCCACCGTATCCCAACCATCGAATGGGCGTTTGTCTATCAGCTGTTTGGCATCCGATTCACTTAAGCCGGGGGCAAACATCGCTTCCAATAACGGCGCCTGCTTTTCCGTAAGAGTATTCACATTCAAACGGAAATCGTCGCTCGGCAGAGCACAAACAAAGGGGCGAACCTTATTCATCACCTCACCAGTGACTTGATAAACCGAGCGTAGCTCGGACTCATCGGCCATTAAGCCATTCGCTGCCAAATAAGATGGCTTCATCGCCTCATAAGTACTGTCTTCTACACCAGCTGAAGAGGTGGTTCGGGTATCACTATCAACAAATTCCCAGCTTGAATGTGCAATAACCTCGGCCTGATAAGGCTCAACATCTTGGTTTTCCAACAAGGTTTGCCAAACCGTAATTAAATAAGGTGTTTGGTTACTTGAAGTCGTCGCCACACCAGCCAACGCATTGAGATTAAAACATGCCTGAGCATCAACAATACGGCCTTTAACTTGACCATAATCCAACGGGTATACCTGTTCTTCTAACGCCCATGGTTGACTCAAGTTGACGGTATCACTGTCTTTGTAGCTTTGCCTAATGCCGTCTTGCACCAGCGCTTCGACACCAATGCTGTACCAGTAAGCCTGTTGGTAATTCAGTTGATTGCCCACGCGCTTAAATTGAGTAAACAGGCGTTCCGACATACTGCCTGCGATGGTTGCCATTATCGCCAGTAGCATCAGGATAATGATCAGCGCAACACCTCGCTGCTTGCGCCCCATGGCAGACCTTGTCAGTGCAAACTTATTAGTTCGATGAGTCATTATTCCCCTAATTACTACTTGAAGAGTCACTGTTTGAAGAATCATCGGCCTGATCTAGCGTGCCACCAGGGGTGAGATAAATACGCTCTATCTCACCATAATCTTTCAAGGTTAGCTTTAACCTTACCGCTTTCGGTAGCGATTTGTCGGCTTGCCACTCTTTCCCCCAGCGGCTTCCGTCATAAAACTCGAATTCCAAGCTTTCAACATCATCAAGCAAAGGCGTAATCACACCCTCTTGGCCTGCAGGGGTATCGGGATAACGCCACCACACACGCTCAAGTGTTTCTTCTTTAATGCGGTAACCCACTTTGGTGACTTCTCCGCGAGGAAACTGCTGCTGTGGGTTATGCCAGCCAAGGCGAGTAAACATGATGCCAACGCTGTCGGAATCCAGTAAATACTCTTTAATTAAGATCAGCTTAGATGATGCTTCTTCACCATTGGTACGAAATTGTCGTACCGCCATCTGGCGAAAATCATTATCTAAAATGACTAAGCTACGTTGCAGTTGATTTAAACGAGCACTGCGCTCGATTGAAAGCTCGTTGCTGCGTTGAACCTGATTTACTACCTGATAAGCCGCCATGCTTAACGTGGCAAAGATAGCGATCGAGACCAAAACCTCAATTAAGGTAAAGCCTCTCCCTTTCGAAGATAGTCCTTGTTGACGAGGCACACGCTTATTGGCGGACATGCTCTTACTTAGCGACTTGCTCTTAGCTAACGCCACGCTTTTACTTGACCACATAGCTGCGCACCGTGACCACTGGAGAAGCTTGTTTACTGGTTGCCACACTCACATCAAACGCCTTTAATAAATCATCGCTAGTATCGATTGGCGTGACCTTCCAAAACCACTCTCTCTCGGCCAACTCTTGTGTGCCCTGCGCTTTTTTTAGCTTCTCAGGATGCAACATCACCAAAGCCATTTGATTATCAACGACCATAGCCGCGAAGGTTTTTTCTTCTAGATAACTGAGGGTATTGATGTGCTGAGTGACAGCACGAATCACACTGATCGCCGCAGTCGCAAAGATAGCGAGCGCAACCAATACCTCAAGCAGCGTCATTCCTCGAGAACCAAGGGGCATACCACGAAAACGATAAGGAGAACGGTTATTCCTCTTCATCTTCTTCTCCCGGTTCTAGCAGTCGAATCACACCATTGTCCAATACTCGAATACGCCAACCATCTTGTATGGTGTCTCCGGTATTTGGATAAAACGACAATACAAATGGCGTCATTTCAGCACTCGACAAGATGTAGATCTGTGGTGGTTTCGGCTTCTTTTCCTCTTCAAGATCAGCAAACATATCTTCATCAAACAAGCTTCCTGGGTTGAACAACCGATCATCGTCTTCCCATGCGCCACCACCTAAGGTCAGTGACAATGCGAGTTCTTCCGGTAGTTCAGTTAAAGAGGGGATTTTTTCAAAATCGACTTCTTGCCAGCCTTCAGACTTAAGCGCCATCAGTACATAGGTCGATTTCTTTTCATCAACTCGAACGCCAAAATCTAAGCCGCTCAAAATAGCCTCTTCATTGAGTAATTGAACTCGCTGATAAAAGCTTTGAGCGTATTTTTTAGCAACATCTTTGCTATTGGTAGGAATGGTCGCGATCACCGCAACCGCCGTTACTGACAGTAGTACCAACACCAAGAGAATCTCAATCAAGGTGAAACCTGGCTGTGTTTGCTTAGTTTTCACCTTTAGACTCCATCTGTTTACGTCCTACCATCAATAACGTATCAAGCATCAATAACGAATCAAACAATAAGCTGAAGCTTATTGGAAATCCTGCATGTTCCAGTTGCCGATATCCGCCGCAATACCTTCACCACCTTCTTGGCCATCAGCACCAAGAGTGAAAATATCAATAGTGCCGTTATCACCAGGGCTTAGATATTGGTACTCGTTACCCCATGGGTCGTTTGGCAGACGCTTGATGTAGCCGCCGTCGCGGTAGTTACGAGGCTCTGGGCTGCTTGGCTTAGAAACCAATGCATCAAGACCTTGATCCGTTGTTGGGTAAACGCTGTTATCCAGTTTGTACATATCTAGCGCGTTCTCTAGCGCCACAATATCAGTGATGGCTTTTTGTTGGTCAGCCTTCTCTTTGTTACCCAATAGGTTAGGTACAACAAAGCTCGCCAATACGCCAAGGATAACCACAACAACCATCACTTCTAATAGGGTAAAGCCTGATTGTTTCTTCATTCTGTTTTTCATTATTTTCTCCAAATTACAGACAGCGAGTTGAAGGTAATAATGTCCTTCTTCTCGTTAATCCAAAAACTAACGTCTTATGAGCAGTTGATTAACCACTCATCAAATTATTCATTTCAAGCATCGGCATCAGAGTCGCCATCACAATGAACAGCACTAAGCCTGCCATCAAAGCGATAAGTGCTGGCGTAAAGATACCTAACGCGATATTCACGGTCGATTCAAAGCTTTGATCCTGGTTATCTGCCGCTCTTGTTAGCATTTGCTCTAACTGACCACTCTGCTCACCACTGGCGATCATATGCAGCATCATTGGAGGGAAGAGTTTGGTTTGATCGAGCGCTTTACGCAGGCTTGCCCCTTCTCTAACACTGTCTGACGCCTGCAGTACTTGTTGCTTCACATGGTGATTCGACATTACATCAACCGCAACCTTCATCCCCTCAAGGATAGGAATCGCACTCGAGGTACAGATAGAGAGTGTTCGTGCAAAACGAGAGGTATTAATTCCTTTCGCGATCTTGCCGATCAGTGGAATGCTTAATAGCTTGCGATCCCAACTCATGCGAACACCCGGCTTTTTCAGAGCGGTCTTAATCAACACAATCACACCGATGATCAACAACAGTAATTGGATGCCCCAATTCTGGATAAATTCACTCGATGCCAATAAAAATTGTGTCGATTGAGGAAGTTCTTGGCCCATTTGGATAATCGGTTCAACGATCTTAGGTACCACGGTTGCCAGCAGGAACGAAACAATCGTCACCGCAAACACCACCAGCACCACAGGGTAGATCATCGCTTGCAGCAACTTAGAGCGCATCTTCTGACGGTTTTCTGCGTAATCAGCCAGTCGCTCCAATACCGCATCTAAGTGACCCGATTTCTCACCAGCCGCGACCATGGCTCTAAACAGTTCATCAAAGATATGTGGGTAATCAGCCAAGCTATCGGCTAGCGAATAACCTTCCGTTACCTTCGAACGAACCGCCAGTAACATGGTTCGAATACGTGGCTTTTCAGATTGCTCCGCCACGGCTTTCAAGCACTCTTCTAGCGGCATGCCTGATTGCACCAAGGTGGAAATTTGGCGAGTAATCAAAGCAAGGTCTGGCGTGCTGATACCACGCTTAAAGCTGGTCGAAGGCTGTGCACCTTTCGTCGTTTTAGCTTTAGCTTCGGTCATCTCAACCGGCATCAAGCCTTGTTCTTTTAAGCGCTGGCGAGCCTGACGAGCGTTATCCGCTTCAATCGAGCCCTTTTTGCTCTTACCCTTGGCATCCAGTGCTTTGTATTCAAATGCCGCCATACTAGACTTCCTTGGTCACGCGCATCACTTCTTCTAAGGACGTTACCCCTTTCAGAACTTTGCTCAAGCCATCATCTCGAATACTTGGTGTTGTGCCACGAATTGCTTTCTCAATCGCCTGTTCGCCAGCCTCACTGTGAATCAGCTCTTGTACCGAATCGTCAATCATCAATAGCTCATGAATACCAGTACGGCCTCGATAGCCTTTGTGACTGCAGCTTTCACACCCTTTGGCATGGTAAAGCGTTAGGCTGTCTTTCTTCTTCAACCCAAACAGTTTTTTCTGTTCTTTATCCGCTTCGTAAGGTTCTTTACAGTCGTTACACAGGGTGCGAACCAAGCGCTGAGCCAAAACACCCAGCAGCGAAGAAGAGATCAAGAAGGGTTCGATGCCCATATCACGCAGACGCGTAATTGCACCGATTGCCGTATTGGTGTGAAGGGTCGACATCACTAAGTGACCGGTCAAAGAGGCTTGAACAGCGATCTCTGCGGTCTCTAAGTCACGTATCTCACCAATCATTACCACATCGGGATCTTGACGAAGAATCGCACGTAAACCACGCGCAAAGGTCATATCAACCTTAGGGTTCACTTGTGTTTGACCAATGCCATCGATATCGAATTCGATCGGGTCTTCAACGGTTAAAATGTTTCGTTCATTGCTGTTGAGTTCTTGCAGGCCTGCGTACAGGGTCGTCGATTTACCTGAACCTGTCGGGCCGGTCACCAAGATAATGCCGTGTGGGCGCTGAATCAGCTTACGGAAGTTTTCATGGTTTTCTGCTGTCATACCTAAACTGTGCAAGTCTAGACGAGTGGCGTTTTTGTCCAACAGACGCATTACCACACGCTCACCGTGCGAAGAAGGCATGGTTGAAACACGAACATCAACCGCTCGGCCACCAATACGCAAAGAAATACGACCATCTTGTGGCACGCGTTTTTCCGCAATATCCAATTTAGCCATAACCTTTACACGTGACACGAGCAGCGGAGCCAATTTACGGCTTGGCGCTAGAACATCACGCAGCACACCATCAATACGGAAACGGATCGACAGTGATTTCTCAAAGGTTTCGATATGAATATCCGAAGCACCCTCTTTGATCGCCTCACCCAGCATCGCATTGATTAACTTGATGATTGGTGCATCATCCTCTGATTCAAGTAAGTCTTCGTCTTGAGGCAGTTCTTCCGCTAGTGAGAAGAAGTCATCACTATCAGCACCAATGTCTTCCATGAGCTGACGAGCTTCTGACGAGTCACGCTGATAAGCATCGGTCAGTTTTTTATCAAACTCATCGAGAGTAATCGCTTGTGGCGTGAAACCATTTTTCACAACACGACTCACTTCAATGATCGCCGCCGATTTCAGTGGCTCAACATAATAAAGTATCGGTGCGCGCTCTGGATGTTGATACTCCAACACCATCTTATAGCGATTCGCAAAGCTAAACGGCAAGCGCTGATAAGTACGTGCCGCCCCTACCAATTCAGCCATTATTCTGTTTCCATCTGATCAATGAAGGCTTGAAGTTCAGCCGGGTAATTCATGCTTTCGCCAAATTTAGGCAGTACTGGAATATTATCGTCATCCATCAGCTTCAGGCCCTGCTCTGACTTATACAACTGCTCAGCACGAATAAAGTTGTATTTACGCTGCGTGATACCATCGGCTGTCATACCATCACGAATAATGGTTGGTTTGATGAAGACCATTAGGTTCTTTTTCTCAACCTGAGTACTGGTTGATTTGAACAGGTGTCCTAGAACAGGGATATCGCCCAAGAACGGCACCTTAGATTCACTTTCCAGCGCTCGCTCGTCAATCAAGCCACCCAGCACCAGCATTTGACCGTCTTGAACAATCACTGACGTATTTAGCTGACGCTTAGCAAAACGAACATCTACTGCCCCGTTTGCGCCTAATACGTTCGATACTTCTTGTTCTATTTGCAGCTGAACTGAGTCACCTTCATTGATTTGTGGCACGACTTTTAGCTTGATACCCACTTCTTTACGTTCAACCGTTTGGAATGGGTTATCGTTACTTGAGCCTGCGGTCGAGCCAGTTAAAACAGGCACCTCTTCGCCCACAATGAACGACGCTTCGCCGTTATCCATCACGGTGATACTTGGAGAAGATAGGATATTTGAATTTGAATCGGTCGCTACTGCACTGATCAAGGCAGTCCAGTCACCCATCACTACGCTCATTGCCGCGCCATTAACGCCAGAAAGAGCAGAAGCTAACGTTGAGTAGTCACCGGATTCTGTGGTCGTTTCATTACGCAAAAAGGCGCCATTATCATCATAGACTGCGGTGGTCGTTTCAGTGTCTTTCGCTTCTTCTAAACCAACCATTACGCCACCGATTGACGCACCTGTGTTGCCATACTGAATCACAGCACCAGTATCAAGGTTACCCCATTGCACACCAAGGTTAATGCCATCACCCTCTGCCATCTCGACAATTAGGGCTTCAATCAATACTTGAGCACGACGAATATCCAACTGTGCGATCACATCTTGAAGCGCATTCATGATGTCCGGTTGTGCGGTAATCACCAACGAGTTGGTATCACTGTGAGCGGAGATCATCACTTGGTTACGTTGCGATGAGCTGCCTTTGGTTGAAGATTGCTTTTCTGATTGCAGGTTGTCCGACACGCCTTTCAGCACATCGACTAAATCTTCTGCTTTGGCGTATTTAAGGTAAATTACTTGGTTGTTGCCCTTGGTTGCCATTTCCACATCAAGCTGTTCAATCAGCTTTCTTAAACGGCTACGTACCTTTGGGTCACCGGAAATAAGAATTGCATTAGTACGCTCATCGGCAACCAATTTAGGCTGTAGGAATGCAGGTGTGTTTTTAGCATCGGTGGTTTTACTCAGAGCATCAACAATACGAACCATTTCTGCCGCCGATGCATTCTTTAGCTCAACGACTTCAATCTCTTTATCACCCGCTTGGTCAACACGCTTGATGATTTCTGCTAAACGGTTCACTACCGCCGCACGACCGGTAATCAAGATGATATTGGCAGGATCGTAGTGCACAACGTTACCCGCACCGGCATTATCGTTCAATTGACGAAGCAAAGGAGAAAGTTCACGAACCGAGACATTACGAACCGTCACAACACGTGTCACCACGTTGTCGCCTTTGATCGTATCACTGTCTCCAACGACTGGAATTGCCGATGTTTTCGAATCCTTGGCTTTGATGATCTTAAGAACACCCGAGTCCATTTCGACGACTGCATAGCCATACACCTCTAGTACGTTTAAGAAGAAGCTGTAATATTGCTCTTCATTCAATACGTCGTAACTGCGTACATCGATTTTTCCGCGCACCGATGGATCAACGATGATGGTCTTCTCTAGGTTACGACCAACAATATTAATAAACTCTTGAATGTCAGTGCCCTTAAAGCTGGCACTAAAATCACTCGCGATGGCTGCGGGTGTGCAGATTAAGCTTCCTGCCAATAACCATGCACTTTTCTTAAACCAATGCTTCACGTACTTCTCCTACACTTTCGTCCTTCGTTAGACGCAAAGTTTTAAAATTCAATAAACACTTCATGTTGTTGACCATCTCTCTCGACGACGAGGTTTAGCTCTGTCAGCTCGGAGATAGAACGGAATATGTTGCCCATAGCGGCGGGGTCAGTCAGGTCTTGACCATTTAACTGAGTAGCAATATCTCCGTTTTGGAGCCCTACTGAGTTAAAAAGTTCTGAATCTTTGCCAGGGCTCACGCGATAACCAATAACGCTATCGTCGCGCTTCACCTGAGACAGTCGAACATATTGGAAGATTTGTTGCGGATCTTTCATTATCTTCGCTTTAATTTCATCAAGCTTCTCTTCTGCAGAAGCCGGGTTATTACCACGAACTGAAGAAGAGCTACGAGGTGCTGCAGGCGCTGATACGGCCAAACGCTTGTACTCAATACCTTCAAGCATCAAGGTTTCGTCTCGTCCTGAGTTATCAATGATCACGCGATCGATTAATACCGCTTTTAGCTTGGCTCGGGTGCCTTCAATCTCTTCATTAATCCCGTAGGTCGCTTGCGTGCCGCGATTGGCGATCACCGCTAAGCTCAGTTTTGGATTTGAGCTCGCGACTGCACCCACTAAAACGAGGTTTAAACGCGTCTTAGGCGCATCTTGGATAACTTGCTGTTCAACCACAGCGGGCGTGCTTGGGTTATAAGCACCAAACATGTTGCTCCGCTGCAAAGAAGAGATATCAAGGGTCGATTGAGGTGCTGAAGACGATGAAGCCGTTGCTACCCAAGGCACGAAAGTTTGCTCAGCAGGTTCGATAAACCATGCAAGCTGTCCTAAAATCCATGCGGAAGCTGTAATCAATACACAACAGGTGACTAAGCTTAGTTTCTGCTGAAGTACAAATCCATTCTCTAATAAGCGACTCAACACAGGAGAATTTCCTACGTGACTTTTGATATCTAAAAAGTTCACTTTAACCAACCCTTCCAATAACTAAGAAAACTGTAACTTACTAAACTTTCAGCTTTTTTGTTCATACATCCTATTCAGGCTTATTTAAAGCACAGGGTCGCAAACTATATCATAGACAACCTGTAAATCTTCATAACCTGCGCTATTTTGCAATCTTCCTTGAAAAAAAAGCCCATCGCCTCCACATAAACTTCTACTTAATGTGATAAGCATCATCAAAAACATGTTGCGCACTGTTCATTACAGTTAAACCGCATTCATTTCTCACTTAATAAGGCACAGCCCTATATGAAAACTGCTAATGAAGCTGTCAGACTCGATAAATGGTTGTGGGCAGCTCGTTTTTACAAAACCCGGTCTATTGCTCGCAACATGGTCGATGGTGGCAAAGTCCACTATAATGGTCAGCGCAGCAAGCCAAGTAAAATTGTCGAACTTGGGGCTGTGATTACACTGCGCCAAGGTAATGAAGAAAAGACGGTAACGATCGAGAAAATCTCAGCCCATCGTGGTGGAGCTCCGATCGCTCAAACCCTCTATGAAGAAACCACCGAAAGCTTGGCAAAAAGAGAAGAGTTTGCACAACAGCGCAAGCTAAATGCTCATAGCCCAGCACCAGAACGTCGCCCAGATAAAAAGCAACGTCGTGACATCATCAAGTTCAAGACTCAATAAGCTAGAAGGAATAGCCAAATGGCAGACCCAATGTCTACAAGTAATGTTTTAAATCGCTACCTATTTGAAGACCTATCAGTACGTGGTGAATTGGTACAGATGGACGAAGCGTACCAACAGATTATTTCTAGCAAGGAATACCCAGCTCCAGTACAAAAGCTGTTGGGTGAGCTACTGGTTTCAACGACGCTACTAACGGCGACCCTAAAGTTTGAAGGTTCTATCACGATGCAGCTGCAAGGTGACGGCCCAGTATCTCTAGCAGTTATCAATGGCGATCACGACCAAAAGATCCGCGGTGTCGCTCGCTTTGAAGGCGAGATTGCTGATGATGCTGGCCTACACGACCTAATGGGTAAAGGCCACCTAGTGATCACCATCGATCCTAAGAAAGGTGAGCGTTACCAAGGTATCGTTGGTCTTGAAGGTGACACGCTTGCACAAGTGCTTGAAGGCTACTTCGCTAACTCTGAACAGCTTAAGACTCGTCTATGGCTGCGCACTGGCGAGCATGAAGGCAAAGCACACGCTGCAGGTATGTTGCTACAAGTAATGCCTGACGGCACCGGTACTCCAGACGACTTCGAGCACCTAGAGCAACTAACAGACACCGTGAAAAACGAAGAGCTATTCACTCTAGAAGCGAACGAACTGCTTTACCGTTTGTACAACCAAGAGAAAGTACAGCTATTCACACCACAACCGGTTGAGTTCTTCTGTGGCTGTTCACGCGAAAGAAGTGGCGCTGCTATCATTACCGTTGCTCAAGAAGAGATCTACGACATCCTAAGCACCGAAGGAAGCGTTGGTCTACACTGCGATTACTGTGGCACAAACTACTCGTTCGACAAGAATGATGTTGATGCACTGTACGCAGAAGCAGCAGATAAAGGCAGCAATACGGTTCATTAATTTACGGCGTACCAAAAACACGTAATTTACCCCAAAAAGGTCAGCCCTCAGCTGGCCTTTTTTGTGATCAAAATAGCGCAAACTCCGTAACATCTCGTAATAAAATCACCGCTTAATTTTAATCAATTAATAATGTTCTCGCCCCTAGCGCAAAGGTTTGCGTACAGGATAGACTAGTTGGGCCAATATGTGACGAGACGCTTAAAACCCCATGGCTAATATGGATATTTTTTGAGCTATATCCCTGTTTCCCCCGAGTCTCGTTGCTAGCATGGTGAGCAGATAACAATAAAAAATTAATACAAAATCCCTACAAAATATCCTACAAGGAGCACCTATGACCGTTATGGAACATACAAAGGCTGCACAAATTGATCTAACTAAGCACGGACTGACTGGCGTTACTGAAGTTCTTCGTAATCCTAGCTACGAGCAGTTATTCGTTGAAGAAACACTGCCAGGTTTGGAAGGCTACGAAAAAGGCGTAGTAACGGAACTAGGCTCTGTTGCGGTAGACACTGGTATCTTTACTGGCCGCTCACCAAAAGATAAGTACATTGTTAAAGATGACACGACCCGCGATACCATGTGGTGGTCAGATCAAGGCAAAAATGACAACAAACCGATTACCACTGAAGTATGGAATGAGCTGAAAGAGCTTGTGACAACTCAGCTATCTGGCAAGCGCCTGTTTGTCATCGACGGTTATTGTGGTGCTAACCCTGATACGCGCTTAAGCGTGCGTATTATCACTGAAGTAGCGTGGCAAGCGCACTTCGTTAAGAACATGTTCATTCGTCCAACTGACGAAGAGCTAGCAACGTTCGAACCTGATTTCGTGGTAATGAACGGTGCTAAAACAACCAACCCTAACTGGGAGAAACAAGGTCTAAACTCTGAGAACTTTGTCGCTTTCAACCTGACTGAACGTGTTCAGATCATTGGCGGTACCTGGTACGGCGGTGAGATGAAAAAAGGTATGTTCGCAATGATGAACTACCTACTACCTCTACAAGGTATTGCTTCAATGCACTGTAGTGCAAACGTCGGCGAGAAAGGCGATGTAGCCATCTTCTTCGGTCTATCTGGTACAGGTAAAACTACGCTTTCAACCGATCCTAAGCGTGAGCTAATCGGTGATGATGAGCACGGTTGGGATGACGATGGTATCTTCAACTTCGAAGGTGGTTGTTACGCGAAGACGATTCGTCTATCTAAAGAAGCTGAACCTGAAATCTACAACGCAATCCGTCGTGATGCACTACTAGAAAACGTCACGGTTCGTGGCGATGGCTCTATCGATTTTGATGACGGTTCAAAAACTGAGAACACTCGTGTTTCTTACCCGATTCACCACATCGATAACATCGTTAAACCAGTATCAAAAGCCGGTCACGCTCAAAAGGTTATCTTCCTGACTGCTGATGCATTCGGTGTACTGCCACCCGTTTCTAAACTGACTCCAGAGCAAACGAAGTACCACTTCCTATCTGGCTTCACTGCAAAACTAGCGGGCACTGAGCGTGGTATTACTGAGCCAACGCCAACGTTCTCTGCTGCATTTGGTGCGGCATTCTTAACTCTCCACCCAACTCAGTACGCTGAAGTGCTTGTGAAGCGTATGGAAGCAGCTGGCGCTGAAGCTTACCTAGTGAACACAGGTTGGAACGGTACTGGTAAACGTATCTCTATCCAAGATACGCGAGGCATCATCGACGCTATCCTAGATGGTTCAATCGACAACGCTGAAACTAAGGTTATCCCTATGTTTAACCTAGAAGTGCCACTAGCGCTGCACGATGTTGACCCAGCGATCCTTGACCCACGCGATACGTACACTGACCCTCTACAATGGGAAAGCAAAGCGAAAGATCTAGCCGAGCGCTTCATCAACAACTTTGATAAGTACACAGACAACGCTGAAGGTAAGTCACTGGTTGCAGCTGGTCCTCAACTGGACTAATCCAACCATCTGCTCGGGCTTAGCCAAAAGCAAACGCCCAATTTAAAATGATATTTTTGTAGCAAGCCCCTCTTTTGAGGGGCTTTTTTGTTGATGCTTGACCCTTTTTGTTCCACTCTGTTTTAAGACTATTGAAATTTAAGGCTTTCAGGGAATGAAAAAGGTATTCATGGTGTTCGGCATTGTGTTGGCTATCGCCGTTGCAACTATCGCAGCGCTGCTATTAAGCCTGCAGACCCAATACCGTGCGGATGTTGCCAACTTTTTTATCAAACATACGATTGAAGAACCTGTATTCATTGAAGATGTTGAGTATCAGGCGCCTTATCACATCACCTTAATGGGCATTACCCAAAGCCAACCAGAAAAGCAAACACCTCTGTATATCGACAAGATCGATCTTTGGTTCAGCCCCAGCTCGATGACAGAGGCCAAACTGGTCTTTGAATCTGTTTTGATCAGCGGCCTACAATTAGAGGCAGACGATCTAAAAACACTGACTTCTTTATTTACCCAACCAAACATCAAGCTCCACCAGCTGGCCATCAACAATCTCGACTTTTCGACGCCAGAGTTTAATGCGCGAGGCATCGACCTGCAGATCTCCGCCCCAACGTGGAACAACGATAACTCGCTGCTACCTTATGGAAAAACCCAACTCTCTGCCTCACAACTGTATTGGCAAGGTGAGGCATTCGATAATCTGTTGATTGACCTAGACTTAAAACCTAGCGACAGCACCCTTTATGGTGCTTCGTTTGACTGGCGTGGCGCCAAGATTTCTGGGCAAGCTGAACAATATCAACAAGATTGGTCGTTGGTGAATGTGACCGTCGATGGCTTACGACTCAATCAGAAACAGACCCAAAACCTACTAAGCAAAGAGTGGGATGTTGCAGGCATTAAGATTAATCACATCAATAGCTTAGATATTCTGCGTAGCGACGTAGAGTGGCAAGATAGCCACCTCGCTGCCTTTGATGCCTCATTAGAAAATATCCAACTGCCTTTTGAAATCTGGAAACAACAGAAAGCCATTTTTTCTCTACAGGCAGAAGGAGTGACCATTGATGATGACATGTTCATCGAGCCAAGCCTCAAGCTCAACCTAGAAGCAAACCGGATTCTGATTGAGGATTTCTATACTCAATTCCTGCAGGGCACTGTTCAGCTCAATGGCGAAGTCGCCCCTAGCAGCATTCAATTGGCGCAGCTCGACCTGCAAGGCATCAAGTGGATTACCGAAAACCAAGATAGCCCTCTACCGGCCGCTCGCCTATTGCCTTGGCTCACACAGCTCCAGAACGTCGAGATTAACCGACTTAATATAGAACGCAGCCAACTTATCCAACTAGCACAAACGCCTTACTGGCAGGTCTCTGGATTACATGTCGAGGGGCATCAAGTTCAACTGCTGCAAGATAGAAAACTGGGCTTATGGCAAGGGAAGCTGATGGCGAGCGCCAATGATGCCAGCTACCAAAATATTCTCAGCGCACAGCCTGTGGTTGAGATGAATAGCGAACAAGGAAAATGGACGCTGACTCGTCTGTTTGCACCACTCAGGAATGGCTACATTGAAGCCAATGCAACGCTCGATTTTAACCAAATCAGCAAGCCATGGAGCTTAGATATTTCTGCCGATGGGTTACCCATTGCGCCTATGCTGCAGCGACTTGAATTACCACTCGATGCAACCGGCTATGGCGAGTTTGAACTTCAAGCCGCAGGTTTATATGGCGACTCACTGATGCTCGGTTACTCAACCACAGGGCAACTCACTGGCAGCGTTCGCCAGGGTGTGATGACCTTTAATGACAAGCTTTCTGAAACATCGACTGATAACGTGTTTGAAATTCCAGAGCTTAATGCACATTTTGACCGTGGGCGCTTCACTCTCGAACCGATGCATATTATTGGTGCATCATCAGCAGAGCAAGGCGAACAAAGGGTTCAAACGCTCAATGGCGAGGCTTCTGGAGAACTCGACTTGCTTAAAGCTGAGCAACACACCCTCTCGATTACCCTATCGGACCCATGCCATCAAATCTCAGGAAAGCTCACCCAAGCTGAGTATTCGGAGATTAACGACTGCCAACAAAAAAACGCCACTCCTCAGGAGTAGCGCCTTGTATCTTTAATCTGTATCTGTTAGCCAGTGTCAGCTATACGTTTACGTTGGAGTCTGTTGATAATCGCTTTTTGTAGTCAGGGATCAGCATATAGGTTCCCGTAAACTCTACCGCTTCCACATCGCCGCTATGAATGGTCACGTGAATGATGATACGTGCCTTTCTTCCTGACGCAAGGCGGTCCAAGTCACCACTGATCCCATCCAATGAAGTAGAGGCAACAGGGTTTTGCTCAACCGGGTGACGATAACGAATATTACTGTCTGCCAGCACGATATCACCGGTCAGCCCGCGTTCTTTCATCAATAACCAAGTCATCCCCCAACCAGTTAAGGTCGCTAAGGTAAAGGCAGAGCCTGCAAACATGGTATTATGCGGGTTCAAGTTGGGATTCAGCTGAGCACTACACTCAAATTGGTAACCCGTGTATTGGTTGATCTTGATGCCCATCTTGTCACTGATCGGGATCTGATGTTCCCAGCGCTGCTGAAGCTCATTACACCACTCAGGCTTACGCAGAACGTCTGCCATTGGGTCAAGATGCTTAACCATCTGTTGGTGACGCACAGGGCCACGTTGATCGTTAATCTCACCGCGACGTTCAAATTCATTCTTCTCATAGAATGAGATCGCATCTTCACGTGCATTACACACCAAGCGCTTAGCACCCTCTTGGCGAGCCAATGACTCAAGTGCGACTAGAATCAACGAACCCATGCCTTTACTTTGGCGAGATTTCTTCACCGCCATATAGCGGATCTGACCTTCCAGATCTGGGGTGATATACAGACGACCAATCGCCATCGGGCGACCACGACCATCAACAATCATGCGATGGTGACTCATTGGGTCATATTCATCGCGCTCAGAACCTACCGGCATTCGCCAAGGTTCACGGAGCATCTGCCAACGAAAATGGTAATACTTGTTTAGCTGATTTTCGGTGGTTGGTGTTATGAGTTTAAACATGCTTATTCCTTTAAGCCTAAACCTGCAGCCAGAATGTCACTGGGCCATCATTAACCAAAGACACTTTCATGTCGGCTGCGAATCGGCCACGTTCCGTTGGTAACACTGATTCACACTGGTCAGAGAAATAGTTATAAAGACGCTCAGCATCTTCTGGGTGAGCACCACGAGAGAACCCTGCTCGAGTCCCTTTCTTGGTATCGGCCGGCAGAGTGAATTGAGACACCACTAATACCTTACCTTCTACTTGCTTCACGTTGAGGTTCATTTTATCGTCTTCGTCTCCAAAGACACGATAAGTGGTCACTCGTTCCATCAAACGTTTGGCTTTGGCTTCGTCGTCACCTTTTTCTACGCCTAACAAAACTAATAAGCCTTGTTCAATCTCACCAACTAATTCGCCATCAACACGGACGGCAGCTTCACTTACTCTCTGGATCAGTGCTATCACTGTTGTTTCCTTGCTCTGTGATTTTGTCTTTATCCGACGAGTGTACCATTTCTTTCGAGTCACTCCACTGTTCCTGCTCACCCAATGCAGCGGTCACCTCAGCACCCACCAGCACAATCAACCAGCACAAATAAACCCAGACAAAAAGAATTGGTATTGCCGCCAATGCGCCATAAATCAACTGGTAAGAAGGGAATTGAGTAATGTAGGCCGCGAAGCCTTTCTTACTGAGTTCGAACAACAGAGCCGCCACTAGAGAACCTGCAGCCGCATGAGAAAAGTGTATCTTTTTGTTGGGAACCAACAGGTACAGACCGAAAAACGCAAAGAAAGAGATAATCAAAGGCAGTTTGCGAATTACGGTATTAAAGGCGCCAGATACGACTTCATTTTGTAGCAGACTGAGCGATGTCACATACGAAGTGGCAGCAATACTCGCCCCAACCAAGATCGGCCCAAGTGTTAGCACCATCCAGTACATTGAGAACGACAATACCGCACGTCGCTTCTCATTAACACGCCAGATGTAGTTTAGGTTCTTATCGATATTCGAGATCAACATCAGTGCCGCAATGAACAAGAACACACTACCGACCGCCGTCATTTTTCCGGTATTGGCAACGAACTCTAACAAGGCACCGTGTACGGCATCCCCAGACGCGGGAACAAAGTTGGTAATAACGAAGTTTTGAATGACGATACCAACATCAGCAAAGATGGAGAATGACGACAAGATAGAGAGCAAAACTGTCAGCATCGGAACGATCGAGAGCAAGGTAATGTATGCCAAGTAGCCCGCATTCACATTGACTCTATCGTGCGTCATCCGCGCCAAAAGATAGCGAGAAAACTTAATACTGAGTGTGGCGACCTTTTTTATCTTCAACTTGTAACTCCCTTGTAACTCGTTCATAGTCCTAATTAATATTCCGTTACTTAACTATAGGAAACTAGGATGCCTTATTTAATAGTTATAGTCCTCTCTATTTTTACTCTTACTGGATGCCAGTCAGCTTATTACTCCGCCATGGAGCAAGTGGGCTATCACAAGCGTGACATTATGGTTGATAGAGTGGAAGACGCTAAAGAGTCGCAGCAGGATGCTCAGGAAGAGTTTACCAGCGCACTTGAAGCCTTGAGTAGCCTGACTAATTTCAGTGGCGGCGACCTTGAAGACATGTACAACCAAATCAATGATAAATACCAAGACAGCGAGAAAGCCGCGCAAAATGTCAGTGACCGCATTGCTGCGATTGAAGATGTGTCGGATGCGCTGTTTGAAGAGTGGCAGAGTGAGTTAGATCTCTACACCAGTGATTCACTGCGCCGCTCGAGCGAGCAAAAACTTCGTGAAACTAAATTGTCTTACCAAACGATGCTGTCAGCAATGAAGCGCGCCGAGAAGAAAATGGACCCAGTGCTCAATACCCTTCGCGACAACACGCTTTACTTGAAGCACAACCTCAATGCGAGCGCTGTCGGCTCGCTGCAAGGTGAGTTTATGAGCTTAGAAAAAGACATCGCCTACGCAATAGAACAGATGAATGCTGCGATCGCCGAATCGGATAAGTTCCTTGCTCAACTAAACCAGAAATAACGCCCGTAGGCACAAATAAAGATAAGCCCGTATGAACCCAATCATTATTACTGGCGGCCCTGGCGCCGGAAAAACCACATTGATCAATGCTTTGGGTGATGCGGGTTACCCCACCTTCGCTGAGTCCTCTCGCCAGTTAATCGAACAGCAGAGTCAACTTGAGAACGGTATCTTACCTTGGTTAGACCTTCCAGGCTTTGCTCGCCTATGTTTAACCGTCATGAGCGAACACAAAGACCAAGCCAGTCAGCATCCTGTTGCCTTTCTCGATCGCGCCATTCCAGATATCTGTGGCTACTTGGCTCAGGCGAAACTAGAGATAAACACAACCTACCGAGAAGCGAGCCAAGGTTATCACCCCCAAGTGTTGTTCTGTCGCCCTGAGGCTTCAATTTATGTACAAGATGATGTGAGACCTTATCCGTTTGAGGAGGCGTTAGAGATTCACCACGCGTTAGAAAGAGTCTACCAAGAACTTGGTTATGAGGTGGTTGAAGTGCCGTTTATGCCAGTCGAAGAACGGCTTCAATTCGTTGAGCGTTACTTAGGTATCAAAAGCTAGATCCCCAACTCGGTCGTTCCTCCCTCTTGAGGATGACGAAATCTCGTTTAACCGTATCTAAACAAACTAAAAAATCGAGTAGGAGGAG